>NZ_SJWW01000030.1:0-3281 GCF_004352745.1 Streptococcus sp. KCJ4932
CTCTGTATGAATTTACTAAAGAAAAACTAGAAGGTCAAAAAGGACAAATTACAATAAATTTTGCAAATCATCCAATAGTGTATGAAAATAAAGATATTATTGGAAATGCCTTACAAGATTGGTTACCTGCTTGGTTTAATTATTTAAATGTGAACATTACACAAGGAGAACATACCCAAGAGTTTCCCGATTTCAGAGCAACTTTTAATGATATTGATTATGATGTTGAAATAAAAACTTGGAATTTTGCAAATTCTCCAGCTTTTGATATTGCAAATTTATATAGTTTTATTAAGCAAACCTATGAGAGGCCAGGAAAGTTAAATGCCTATTTTATTATTCTGGGGTATAGGGTCGAAAATGATGGCTTCACACGTGGATTTACAGTTGAAAAAGTTTATTTGAAACGAATATGGGAAATTACTAATAGATCGAAGAAATATCCAATTGGTTTACAGGTAAAAACAGGACAACCTTATGCAATTAGACCCTGTGACTTTAGAAGAAGAGATACTTTTAGAAATAAGAAAGAATTTATTAATGGAATTTATGAAGCTTTCAAGAAATTTCCAAATTCATCAATTCCATTTACTCCAGATGAATGGCTAAATAAGGTAACAAATTATTAGAAAATATTACTTAAATGGGAAGCTAGGAGTTTTTTTGAAACTTCTTTAATGACAGGAACACACACTGTATTTCCTAAGAGGTCGAAGGCTTCAGTTTCTTTTAATTCAGATAAATCATAATTATCAGGAAAACCGAATAGTCGTAGACCTTCTTTTACCGTTAATTTTCGAATTCCTTCGCCTACTGGAACAGCAAGTCGACTAACATCTGTAGCAACTAGTGTGGGAGTTACATCATGAGGAGATAAGATTTTAGTAAACTCAAATGAGAGTTTTCCGGTAACAATATTATAACCTTTTGCTAGAGTCTCGTCAGGGACTCTTTTGTTTCCTTCTCTTTTTTTAGGGTATTCAAATGTTAAATATCCCTTTTCAACTAGATCTTCTAACATTTCGTGAAGATTATCAGCATTAAAAAATGTTGAAATCATCTGTTCAGTTAGAGGCATCCCATCCATCCAATCAATTCCAATTAAGTCAGCCCATTTTTTATTTCGACGCTGTCTTAATAGTTGATCCAGCAGTTCCTCTTGCTCTTTAGAAATTTCTCCCTTGAGTCCGATTTGCCAACTATGTATATTATTTTTTCCACCTCTCTTATCTTTAATTGCCTTTCCATAAACCTCATCTAATTTATAGTGGCTTAATAATTTATTCGAGAAGTCAGATACAACAGGTGGAGTATTATAATCTATAATATCTTCTAAATTTGAATAAGAATTATTGAAATTTTCAAGTGGCTGTACTTCACCATTTCTATATCCAATTATATAAATTCTTTTTCTTGATTGTGCTAGACCAAAATCTTTACCATTTAAAACTTTAAATTGAATTTTATATCCTAGCTCCTTTAAAGTATTGGTAATAACTGTAAAAGTTTTACCTTTGTCATGATTGACCAAGCCTTCAACGTTTTCCAAAACAAAACCTAAAGGCTTTTTTTCTAGCAGGATTTTAGCTATGTCAAAAAATAATGTACCACGCGTATCTTGGAAACCTAAACCTAAGCCTGCTTGAGAAAATGCTTGACAAGGGAAGCCAGCAAGTAGAAAGTCGAAGTTAGGAATACTTGATGGGGAGACTTTAGTTATATCACACTTGGGGTTATGATTGAAATTTTTAGAATAAGCCTTTATAGCAGCTGGTTTAATATCGCTGGAAAAGACACATTTTCCAACGAGACCAAATTCAGCTAATGCTTGTTCAAATCCTAAACGAATTCCTCCTAGCCCACTGAACAAATCAATAAATTTGATTGTATTATCAGATTCAGATAAATTATCAGTTATTTTATTTATACCAATTGAAATTAATTCTCTACATTTTTGGGAAAAGTTATTTTGCTTTGGTAAAGGCAATGAATCAATTACTTCTATCTCTTGTTCATCAAGGTATATTGTAACTGCTTTTTTTTTACTTTCTTTTGATTTTCTACCAGAACCTGGTCTTATTCCGCCATGCATATCAGGACTCCTTAATATATATGTTAATTATATTCTACTAAAAGCACCTCTTTTTTTCAAGTTTTAAGGAACCGAGTTTTGGTTAATTATAAAATTCAATCGCTGATGGTTCAAACCACTCATAATAAAAGTTTTCAACTTGTTCAATAATGTAGTTTTTAAATTTATTAGCTTCATCAAGCAATTGATTATAAGCGCCAAGTTGTTTAACTGCCGACAATGAAACATTTAACTGATTTGATTTACAGAGATTAAATAGCTCATTGCCAAACTGTTTTACAATTGCGTTGGGTTCACGATCAAAAACATTAGCATTTATCATATTTTCAAATTGGTGAATAGCAACAAGTAGATTATCATAGTATTCTTCATTAATTTCCATAGTAATTTGCTTTCAGGATTATTTTATCAAAATATAGTAAATTGTCATTGTATTCATGTTTAAGTCTTTCCTAAAAATATATCTTTTTCGGAAACTTTCTCTTGTGTAGGATTTTTGTAAAATATGATATGTCCATATTTTTTATCTTTAAAATGGCAGCCTTCTTCATAAATATCGTCTCTTTTCTTCTATAAAATGTTGTATAGTATTAGTAATTTTAGTATAAATCAACATAATATTTTCCAAGTTTCAAAAAAAGTTATGTTGATTTATTGAAATCTTTTTCGATGAAATATGTTGAGAAAAGCAATGGTAGAGGTGCTTTGAAACTTAATAAAAAGTAAGCGTATCAAACCAGGTCTTAAAAAAGCTCGTAAAGCTTCACAATTCTCAAAACGTTAATTCGTTTTACAGATTTGTACAGAAGAACACTCGTTGGAGTGTTCTTTTTTGTTTTTTGAAAAAATTATTGGAGTAGAAATTTAGAGAAGAAACTCAGAATGCAGTCATGTGCCTTTTAAAATGCCTCAAAGAGTCTTACTGCCCTATAAAAGAGAAAAGTGATAGAACGTGATTTGATGCTTAAATAGAGTCTGTGAGAGCGTCTGATCGAATAAATCAAAAAAAGCTAAAAAGCTGTTGACAGAGGAAATGAAGTTTAGTATACTAAATAAGCTGTCGTTTGAGGCAGCAAACATTTCAGAAGGCTTTAAAAAAACTTAAAAAAAGTTCTTGACAAAGCGTGATAGAAATGATAAACTAATATAGCTGTTGTTCGAGAGGGCGACGGCAACAAATTTGAAAAGA
>NZ_SJWW01000031.1:0-2530 GCF_004352745.1 Streptococcus sp. KCJ4932
CAACTCTTGATAAAATCAACCAATATGTTCGTGAAAATTTAACTGGTCTACGTGTCATTCGTGCCTTTGCGAGAGAAGATTTTCAAGAAAAACGTTTTGGTAGTAAAAATGATGAAGATAAAGACTTGGTTAAAGGCTTGGCTAAGATTTTTGTTTTTTGAGTCTTTAATTTTTTGGAAGGTATCGGTTAGTTCTTCTTTTTGGGCTAGGAGTTGGATTCCTTGTCCTAGTTGCGCTTGCCCTTGACTTAAAGGTATTAAGGCTGAGCTGATTTGTTTTGGAAGATTGGCTACAACTTTTTCTGAGCCTGCGACTAATTGGCTACTAGCATCATAAAGTTTTCGATAATCACTACCTTTTTTAGGAAGTGGGAGGTTGTCTGTTTTTTTAGCTGCAGCTTTTACCTTCGTAAACATTTGGCTTTGTTGTTTAGAAGAATCAGTTGTCTTACTTGTAGAGGCAAAGAGTTCTTTGATTTCCATTTTAGCAACAGATTTCACCGTATCAGATAAAACATGCTTATCAATTTGGACATAAGCATCGTGTCTGATATTGTCTTTTGCTGCACTAATATTGCCATTTAAAATGGTTACAAGAAAAGCCATACTAACTGCTTGACCAATATATCGAGCAGCATTGATAATCCCTGAACCAATTCCTGCCTTAGTAACTGGAAGATATTTTACAGATGCTGTCATGGACATTGCCATAAATCCTAAACCAAGACCAATAATCACATTACAACAAATGATAATAGCTTCTGAAGTTTCAAATTGAACTAGGCTTAGCATAAAAAGTCCAGCTGCTGTGATAAACATCCCAATACCAATAAGAAGTTTCGCAGAAAGTTTTTGGTACATTTTGGTTGCCAGAGGCATTCCGACAGCAATCGCTAAAGAGGTTGGCACGATAAGATAAGCTGAATGAAGAGCACTATAGCCACGAACATTTTGAAGGAAGTAATTCAAAATCAATGACGGTACAATAATTGCAAAACCAAAAATCATGTAAATGATGCTTGAGGCTGTAAAGGTCTTTTCTTTAAACAGTGATAATTCAATAATCGGTGATTTTACTTTTCCTTCTACAAAAATTAACAAGATTAAGCCAACTAAACTAATGGCAAAGCTTGATAAAATGATAGTTGACGTCCAACCATATTCTCTTCCTTCTAGAAGACCAAATGTCAAACCTCCTAAGGCACAAGTCAAAAATAGCATGCCAAGCCAGTCAATTTCTTTAGCAATACTAAAATCATAAGATTCCTCATTGCCAACTAGAATAAGCACAAAAGAAATCAAAGCAATTGGAATATTAATTCCAAAAATCCAGTTGTAGCTTGCCCAATTAATGATAAAGCCACCGATGACTGGACCGCTTGCTGCAGCCAAAGCGCTGAATGCACCTATAACTGCTGTTACCTTACTTGTGTTTGCTTTTCCAAAAAGTGCAATCCCCATTGGTAAAACAATCGGTGTCAAAATTGCCCCACCGATTCCTTGGAAAAATCGGAAAGCAATTAAAAAATTTAGCGAATTTGCCATCATGCAAGCAAATGAAAAGACTCCAAATATAGCAACACCAATCAGCATAACTAATCTACGACCATACAAATCAGCGAGCTTAGAGGCTGTAATAATAAAAGCAGCCATTGCCAGAACATAAATCGTTGAAACCCAGCTCGTATCTGTCAAACTAGAATTGAGATGCTTCATAATGTCTGGTAAGGCAATATTAACGATAGTAGCATCCAAAGCTCCCATAAACATGGCAAGAACTAATCCGACGAACCCAAATACTTTTCTTGTCTTTGACATATTCCTATCCTTTCTTCATAAAAACTCATACCCCATTATGCTTCAAAAAGCTTAATACGATAAGTCAACGCTTTAACATTTTACGAAAAAATAATACAATATTAACAAACCAAAAACCATGACAGATTTTAATAATGTGTTTAATTAAGGGAAAAATATGACGATTAATCGAAAAACAAGCAGCGTTGAAAGCCTAAAAAACGCCCTTATTGAATTGCTTTTTGACAAAACTTATTCAGAAATCACAGTCGCTGACATTGCCAAAAAAGCCGGTGTTAGCCGCGGAACTTTTTACCAGCATTTTCTTGATAAAGATGACCTAGCAACAACCATCAGTGACGAAACCTCCGAAAGATTCTGGAATATTTTATCCAAAGGAAATCTTGATAAACCAGATAAAATCCTCGAAAGTCTAAAGTGTATTAAAGATGATGCCAAACACTTCAAAGTCATCTCACAAGCGCCTCATGTACAATTTTCAAAAACCGTTCGTGTACTACTAGAACGATTGGTCACAACAAATGTTAATCTCAAAAATAGAATCAAACAAAAAAGTAAAATAACTGATGATTTAATTATTGAAGCCTTCTGTGCCTCTTTCGAAAGCATTATCTCTGCATGGATTGAAAGTGACTTTAAAAAAAGCCCAGAAGAAATCAGTGAAATCATTATAAAATTGGAAAAATTATTTTTATAAAAGGTCACTTTATGTG
>NZ_SJWW01000032.1:0-2357 GCF_004352745.1 Streptococcus sp. KCJ4932
ATTTGTTACAGATACTCTTAATCCACTTTGCATTAATCAACCTAATTTACCTTTCTTATAATAATATAATAATCTTAGTTCTGATCTAAAGAATAGTAACACTAATATCACCATAACAGGACATAGTAATGCCACAGATTTTATTGATAGTAGCACCCACTCAATATAAGACTGACAAATTATTAAAGATGTTTCTTTCATTACAAGGATGGAAATAATAAAGAACATTAAATCAAATATCAGTAACTTAATTGATAGAAAGTTATTAACATGTAGTATTTTTTTATTAGAATAAACAAATAAATAAAGCATTCTATATAACATAGCAACTAGTGTCCCAACTGCTACTCCAATCAAGCCAAATTTCCAAACTAGTAAAATTGAAACAACAATATTTATTAATGCCTCAATAATTGCCGAACTTTGGGTTTCCCTGAAATGCCCTGCACTCATTATCAATGTATTATAAGGGAATCTTAGACAATAAGTTGCATAAGCCAAGCAGATCAAAAAACCAAAAACAACATTTATATAATTTGCATCATTAATTCCCCTTGTATATACTCTAACAAAAGGAACTATCAATATAGCTGCAACAGTATAGATAAACATAACAAAACAGTGTATAGTTAATTCTACAACTTTGAAAAAGCTTTGTAGTTTTTCATACTCTTTTTTTGCAATCATATCACCAAAAAGCGACTTAACTCCACCCATGCTAGAATTAATTAATTCTTTTAATCCATTAACAACTAGCATGTAAATTGAATAAACAGAAACATCTTTTAGTGATGCAAATACAGTCAGAACAACAATATCAGTATTTCCAACCACAATAGTTGCAATATGTTGTGCAAACCCATTCCATTTTTGTTTTATCGGCTCTGAATTATATTTTTCATTCCAATTAACCTTATAATTTTTCTTTACATATAATGCTAAAAGTAATGGTCGCATCAAAAAAACAAGAGATGAAACAAACTTTACAATATGTACAGAAGCTCCAATTTCAATTAAAATAATTGAAGCTATTGTATTAGCAATCGTTGCAAACGTATATATCCAATTGAATACATATCCTCTTTGATCCGCTGAAAGCAATACACCATTTAACACACCAAAATAATACTGACCAAACGAATTAACAGATATAGCCCAAACCAAAGTAAAGCAAAAAAGAAACGAGAAGTTTTCTTTAGCAAAATTGGGATATAATATTGATATGGCTAAAACGTAGAAAAAAAGAATTACAACAATCTTATTATAAAACTTCTTCCCTGATGTTAGCACTCTACTAATTCCATGAGAATCTTTTTGTGATAATGGCTTATAAAGTGAAGCTTCTATTACAACTCCCATTCCTGCATCAAAAATGCTAATTAATGACAAAAATTGAACGATTGATGACACTAAACCATTGATATCTGATCCATATGTCACAAGCATTAATCTTGGCAAGATCAAAGTAGAAAATAGACCTACAAATTGTTTGATAATAGAAGAGAAACTATTATAAATAAACTTTTTTCTTCTATTCACTCCCATTTCCTCCATGTTTACAATCAATTTTTATCCAATCTTTTAATATTAAGGGATGGAATTTATAATTTGATTTAAACCAAATATTAGGTGATATTACAATCTTATCTTTATAATTGTTTAAGTAAGCAGCCCACCATGAAAAAGTACTATTAGCAACCACACAATGTTTACAAGATGACATAAGCAATAATTTCTCAGCAACATTATTCTTACCTTGTTCAACTAAAACAGGATACTTACCACCAATAATTGATTTTACAACTCTACTTGCCCAAGCTAAATCATCTGAAAAAACCACAAATACAGGATTTTCAACATGATTTACAAGATAATTAATTGCCTGTTCATAATAACTACTATCACATATCTCACGCTTAATAAGTTCTTCTGACTCATGAACATCAATCGACCATTTTCTCAGAGATACACATATTGCATTTTGACTAATTATTTCATTATATAATTCTAAACACTCTTCATTAATTTTCTCTTTTGGCGTTAAATCCTCTTTTAATTCAGATGATAATTCTTCGAACCACCTAGTATCTTCAAAACTACCATAAATAAATTTATTAGTCATTTTTGATTTATTTAAAGAACTTGAATAGCCATGTGTCATAATATACAATCCAAATTTTGATATAAAATCAAAGACAAATTTATTTAATGATAATGAAAAATCAGAAAATTCAACTCCAGTTTTGCTGAATATAAAATTATTAAATTTTCTTGATAATCTCCAAATTTGATAAAGAATAAATTGACCAATATTTCCTTTTTTTCTTATAATATCTGATTCATAACTCACCGTATAA
>NZ_SJWW01000033.1:0-1493 GCF_004352745.1 Streptococcus sp. KCJ4932
GGGATAAATAAAAGTGGAAAAATGAGTAAAATGAATGGAAGTTTTATTGTTGCTAGTAGCGCGCAAAGAAATATATATATGAATATCTTCCATATACTTATTTTATTTACCTCTTGGTAAAAATACGCAAGAAGACTTAATATCAATAAAATTATTCCTAAACCTAAAGCATCCTGATTATATGAACCGGCTAAATAAATATTCATTGGCAAAAGGCTAGATACAGAAATTATTTGTGCCAATTTTCCTGATACCTTTACTGCAATAAAAATTAAAATAGCGTAAGCTATAACATTAAAAATTCTTCCTAATAAATAGCTAAAAATAATACTTATATCTAAAATATTTCCAATTTTCAAGCCAATTGCTTGAGGTAAATATCCAAAAATATAATATGCATTTGTAACCGTTAAACGCTCATTTGCTATTTCCATCTTACTAGGAGAAATATTCCTCAATTTGCTCTTTTGTATTGGTAAACCAGTCTCTTTATCAATATGAATAAAATCTTCTGATTCCAAAAGGTTCTTACTATTATTAGAAAGGTTTAAATCACCCTCCGAAAGAAATAAACTTCTTTGATAATGAACTGGCTCATCAGGAATATCATTTATCGGACTAAGACACGCAGATGCAATACCAGTAATTAAAATAAAAATAGCCGTCCTATACTCAATCCTCACTTTAGAAATACTTATTAAAAAAATTCCAATAAAAAATAATACAAGTGTGAGCTTTACAGGGATATCGTTATTATCTCCGTAAACAGCGTACATAATTAAAAAAACAAGGAAAAGCAAACTGTATGATTTCCAGTTGCTCGTTATAATATCTACAATAAATCGTATAATCCTCTCAAATTTTTGCTTAATAAAATATCCTTTAGAAATCATATTACTCCTTTTATCTTAATTAATTCTTTTTTTATATTTCAGAACTTGAAATATAAAAATTGATATTAATAGCCATACATTCATCGTAATTAAAAAACTTAAGGAAGCACCCAAAATCTCTAAATTTTCAACAAGTGTATTCGTGATAATTTGCGAAACAATGAAAGCGCCTCCGTATGGTATCAAGAGATATTTTTGTCGGCGCATCGCAGTCAAAATATTATCAATAGCTGTTGCAAAACTCCCCACTGCTCCACCAATCATAATAATTAAAAGTGTTAACCAATAATTTTGTAAATCCTCACCATATAAAATTTCCAAAATTGATATTCCAAATAAACCACTACCTAAAATAACAAGAATACTTAAAGCACCTAAATATCCAAAAAGTGTTTTCTGTAATTTTTTAAAATGACTTAATTGATTGTGTAAAATATCAACAGCCATTTCTGTAATTAGTGGTCTAAAGAAAAGCATCATCAAATTCATCACAAACGCTGGCATAAACAAAATGTTAAAAATTGTTTGTGCTCCAACTTGAATTTTTCCAACACTTCCTAAAAAATCTAACGAGTACTTAGGTTGATTATAGATGTAGAT
>NZ_SJWW01000034.1:0-1370 GCF_004352745.1 Streptococcus sp. KCJ4932
CATAAGAAGAACAACCTCTTACAACAGTATTGCACAAATGTTTTCTCCAAATTATATTTTGAATTAAAGTCCCAATGTATTTCAAAACTCTTTTAGATGGTTTCTGAATACTTCCGAGAATTTCTAGAAAAACATATTTGAAATTAAACCTAATATCATTATTATTTAGTAATTTTTCACCAAAATCTAAAAAATCACCTTCTGAATCTTCTTGTAATATTTGAAGAAAAAGTTGAAGTTGATATCGTCTCGTTGGAGTTTGCTTATTTTTTTGCCCTATAATACTTACTATATCAGAATTCTTATAATAATCCCTTACCATTTGTTCTGCAACAAAACAGTCTAAAAATGATTGATGAACAAAAGAAATAGCATTTGAACGTTCAATTAACATTCCTTTACTAATTAAATAACGTATAGCCTTTTCATTTCCTTCAATCCTTCTCTTACTAAATACCACCTTACCAGTATCATTAAACAGTTTCACAAGCTGTAATTTTAAATCGTTCAGACTTTCTTCACTTAACAATACATCCTGACATTTTTCTGACAAATCTCTCCACCAGTTATCTACTAAGTTATATGTACTTGATATTTGATAATACTCAGCTTCATTATCAAATTTTTCCCAAATATAAAGATTGCTCGGAGTTTTTAATAATTGTTTCAACCTATTCGGGTATTTTTGATATTTATTCCCCAAAATTTTCTGAACTTCACCTTCTGAAAACTCATCAACTTTTATTTTATACCAGTAGTCCGACTTCTGCTCAAATATTGATTTTATTCCACTATCATTTTCTAGATCATATGTTCTACAAACAAGGACGATTGAAATCTTGTTTTCTCTCTCCAAATTAATATTTTGTACTTCTCTGATTAACTCCAAGCAAGTGGAAATAGAATTCTTAGAATTTTTAGCAGTCCACCTTAATGCGTCTAATTGATCTAATATTAGAACAGCACTGTTATCCTTAGAAAAAGCATCTATACAATGACTTATACTCGTAGGGAATCCCAACTCTTCCCCCCATTTTTGTGCTGAACCATATGGAATATGGCTATCAAGTTTTAAATCTAGGTGTAAAATATTATTTTCATCGCACCAGTTAATAATATTTTCTGTTAAGCCACTCTTTCCATTTCCTGCTTTTCCATGAATAATGATAGATTTTCCATTTTGAATATAATTTACACATTGATTAAGTTGGGTACGAATCGTTAAACCATATTGCAATGCTTTAAATCGATTTTTATACTCACTATTTAAACATTGTATCCTAGGCATTATTCTTGAATCGCACGCTAAATTTCTTAATTCAATTTTTTCTTTTTGTATAAATGAATCTAAAGCTTTAATTGTAATCCAT
>NZ_SJWW01000035.1:0-1166 GCF_004352745.1 Streptococcus sp. KCJ4932
GTAATTATTGATGTGAATCGGCTGTCAAAATTACAACTTGAAAAACACTTTATTAAGAATATTTCTATTCAAAGCAAAAATATTTCTGGAGATATTGAGTTATTTCAAGAAGTTAACTGCTCTTATTTCGATAAATATTTGGATGATGTGTTATATCTTTTTGATAATTGTGGAAGTAATGTTATTGTTTTTGAAGATATTGATAGGTTTGAAACAAATCTAATCTTTGAAAAACTGAGAGAAATAAATACACTTGTAAATAATAAAAGACAGGGTGTGGATAAGATTCTATTTATTTATCTCATAAAAGACGATATGTTTACTTCGAACGATAGAACTAAGTTTTTTGATTTTATAATTTCAATGATACCTGTAATTACTTCTTCAAATTCTGTAGAAAAAATTACGGAGATATTAGCTAAAGAAAGTAATGTTAGCAAGGGACTATTGAAACAACTGTCAATTTATATTTATGATATGCGTTTAGCTTATAACATCTACAATGAGTTTATTTTATATAAGAACAATTTACTCAGTAAAGAAAAGGAAGGCGATGATAAAGAGAATGGTAATAGTAAACTCAGTTTATCGGAGGATAAACTATTTTCTGTAATCGTTTATAAAAATATTTTTCCGAAAGATTTTTCGTTGTTACAGAAAGATAAAGGGGTTGTCTATCAATTATTTCAGCAAATCGAGGATTTAAGAAAAGAGAATTTAAAGAAAAAAGCTGAGGAAATTGAAGAATTAAAAGAAAAAATAAGTTCTGCTGAACAAGAATTCTGTGAAAATAAAATTGAATTGTACTCAATGTTCATGAAAATTCCAGAAGGAAGAGCTTGTATTTCTGTCAATAATAGATTCGAATCAGATTTTTCTAGTAGACTGGAGTTTATTCAAGAAATACTTTCAGATGATGCGAAAATTGTATCTTATGCTAGGGATTCTTATCGAAGACTTATAAATCCTGAACAAGAAATGCTATCCTCTATTTTTCCTATAGAAGATAGCAATTTCAAAGAAAGATTAAATAGTTTAGAAAATAAGAATCGCCTTGAAGAATTTAACAATGATTTGGAATTATTGCGTAAAAAATATGAAGAATTAAAGAATGAAAAATTAGCTAAATTAATTAATCGTGATTATTTTGATAATATCATTAGTTC
>NZ_SJWW01000036.1:0-782 GCF_004352745.1 Streptococcus sp. KCJ4932
CAAGAATATATGGAAAAAGGTGATTTTTTATATAATGAAGTAGTTCTAGATGCACTTTATTATTTACCTAGTAATTATTCCGATAGATGTGTTAAATATTTATTGAGTGATTTTAATAAAACGCTTTTTGAAAGATCGGAGGGCTATGAAAGAAAATTAGTGCTAGCAAAACGATTAATCAAAAAAGTCTCGATTTATTGTTCGAAAAATGTATACTCTAAGTTAGAAAGTGATATTATTCATTACAACTCACCTGATGCTGTAATAAGGCTAAAGGGAAGAATTGAGGAAAATTCAAAGAATCGAAATAGAGTTTTCTGGCCATTTTGGGGTGAGTTGCAGTTTAGATTATTATCAGTTTTACCTAAAAATCGAATGAGTAAAGAAGCTCAAGATTTGTTACAGGTTTTAAAACGTTCAAATTATTTTCTTGATACATTTTTTGAAACGTGTAGCGGTAGTGTAATCTCACCACTACAAGGAAAAAGAATATCGTTAAAATCTTGGAAGAAAATTTTAATCAGTGATAAAAAAGGAAAAATAGGTAATTGGGATAGTAAAAGAAAAGTGTTTGTTGAGTCCAGACCCGAAGATTTAGCGAGAGATTTTAGAAGAATTGTTTCACAAGAGCCACGTAAATATATTGATTTATTTTTAAAGCTTGCTCCTAATTATAATATAAATAAAAGTTATATAAATGCTTTATTAGGAGGAATTGCCGATTTAGACGGTATTTCAATAGATATCTTAAAGAATGTTGAATTTCTTTTATTGAATTATGT
>NZ_SJWW01000037.1:0-652 GCF_004352745.1 Streptococcus sp. KCJ4932
AAACTATTAAGTATTTTTTTATTATAACCTTGATAATATTCGCAAACAACTTGAAAAATTTCGATTTCATCTTTAGGTAGAAGACTTTGAAATATATCGACTAGACGATAGAACAATGCCTCACATGATACTGCTAACTCTTCTTTTACTTTTTGAAAGCTGTCTTTTCGATAAAAAATCTTTGCTAATAATACAATATCAGGCATTAATACAGTAGCAGAGAAAATATTTGCTTCTCTTTCTTTTACAGAATCACTCTTACCACGTAATTCTGTGAAGCATTTCCCTGAATGCCCTAAAACAAAATGTCCCAATTCGTGACACATTGTAAAATTTTGTTTTTCCGTAGAATTATCTTTTTCATATGAAAAAGATACCCCATCTTCATTAATCAAAGTAAGACCTTCAATTTTTCTACAAGAAAAATGATGTTCAAGTATTTTGATATTGTAACGCTTCAAATAGTAATTTAAGTATGAACTAAAATGATAATCTATCAACGATTCACCCGTATTCTTTATAAATTGATAAATATCTTGTTTAGCTATTCTAGCAATTTTAAAATAATTTCCATTCAAAATTAACATCTCCAATTCTATTACTGATTAGCTTCCAATTATTTAAATTGTATAAAAATTAGAAAACGTTGTCT
>NZ_SJWW01000038.1:0-589 GCF_004352745.1 Streptococcus sp. KCJ4932
GCTATATACTATAGATTCGAAATATCCTTTGTTAAAATATAGCTCAGTTAATAAATGTGCAGATTTCTTTACTAATAAACTATCTTTAGAATTAAATCCCAAAAGCAACAATGATTCAACTCTTTCTTTATAGTTGTCACACATTTCATAAAGAATGTATCCACTTTTCCAATGACCAATCACTCTTTCATCTTCATCTAAAATAAGTTCAAAAAGTTCCTGTGCAAATGATTTATCTATATCTAAAATAGTTGAAATAAGAAAAATCAAATTTAATTTGTCATAATTTGAACCTTCTTTTGCAAGGAAAATAATTGTTTCCCTATAACTAGATAGAATCATCGGATTTTTTATAATAAGTTTATCTAGTGCATGTAGTGCATAGCCTCTTGTAGTTGTATAGGAATGATGAATATAATCTTCAACACTTTTAAAATCTTTTGGTGTATCAAATTCACCTATTTTTTTACTTTTTAAATAACAGTCAAGTTTATTAAAAATTTCTTTCGACCAATTAATATGAGGATTATTTTGAAGAATTTGAAAAAATTGATAAAGATTTTCTTGATTACTGTCATCAACATAATTC
>NZ_SJWW01000039.1:0-472 GCF_004352745.1 Streptococcus sp. KCJ4932
TTTTCATACTGTATATCTACGTTGGAGTTTATATAAATAAAAAAATGATTATAAAACTAAATATTATAGAGATGAAAGTAAAAAAAGTCAGAATTGAAGTCACACTACACTGCTTAATCTCACTCCAATGCTTAATTGAATTATAAACAAAGATAATCAGCAAACCAACAGGAAGAACTAGAAAAGGTTTTTTAAAAAGTAAACTTGAGCATACCGCAACATACAACGTATTAAAAAATATTTTTAATTCCAAATATTTTTTATTTAAATTGTCATTTTCTTCATATTTAGCAACTCCATCAAAAAGAGCATTTACACCAATTCCTACTGTAATTGAGAAAAACTTAGCCATATCAGCAAAATTAAAAAGATTGTGCTCTTTAAGATAAACTAACACAACAACCACAATAAACACAATAAGCCTAAATTTTTTAATACCAATTGTAGTTCCATTATTTCCACTATTTTTGTT
>NZ_SJWW01000003.1:0-132211 GCF_004352745.1 Streptococcus sp. KCJ4932
CTATTATAATTAATTTCACCCAAGGCCATGGAACATTAGAAGGTGGGATAGAAAATGTTTTTTTAGCTAATTCTACTAAAGAATTGTAGTTTAATAAAAATAATGTCGGTAAAATAATTCCCAATATAGCAAGGGATAAGCGTGTATGCTCCGATTTTTCTTTGACTTAAATACTGTCAGTGGAATATTTTTTGAATCAGTCTGATGTAGTAACTGATTAATCACCTTTCCTTCGATAAGGTTAACTTGACTACTTGATTGATTTTGTTCTTCACTGACATCAATTTTTTCTTTCCCGTCATCCATAGCAGAAAAATGTGCTAATGAAATATGTATTGGTTTAAAGTTTTTATTAATCTCTTTATAAGTTTCAATAAAGCTACTTTTCCCTGAACCATAGTTTCCTGCTATGGCTACATTCTTAATATCATCATCCTCTAAAGCAAACTTCATAGCAGCAACATATGATTTATCAATATCAATATCATTTAAAGGAGTTAATTTTTTGAATTCAAAATTTACAACGTCTTTGTCTTGTTCAGTATTATTTTTAGGAAAGAATGTTTTTATTTTATGAAATAACGTTTTTATTTTATCTAGGCTCTTCATTTACACCTCTCAAAATAATTAATTTTACTCACTTGCCTCTTTCAACGCTTTTTGCAATTCTTCATCGATAGCAAACAGATACAAGCCGTTAACGCCACGAGTTAGTAAAACATTCAGTTCATTTTTTAATAATGTTTCGCCAAATTTCATTTTAGTTCCATCGGCTAGTGTTCTGTTGCGAATTGCCTTTTCGTTACAACTAGCGCTTGGATCAAAAATGATTTTTCCATCACGATATTTTACTGATGGCCCAATAATAACTGCAGCGTAGTTTAAGTCAAATCCTTGGATGGTATACGTTGAACCAACTTCAGCAATTGTTTGTTTCTGTTCTGCCCAAGAAAGACTTTTTGTTGCTTTATCTTTAGGAAGTTGTAAATTCCAAGGCATTGAAAAATCCCCAATTGTCACATTCCAATATTGGTCATCTTCTGGTTTAGCATTTTGCTTATATTTCCAATCATAAGTTGCTAACATTCGTGAAATGCCATGTTCTTGGTCTTGGTTCTTTTCTTTGATGGCTTCGTACATCTCTTGTGGAGAATCAAATACTCTAAAATCATATTTATCGTCTTTTCTGAACGGATAAATAACTTGCTCATCTACTAAACTGCGAATCCAATCAATGGTTGATTGTTGGGCATTAATTCGCATTTGATTACGTAACGATACTACATATTCAGCATCTAATTTGATTACTGCAAAATCATCACTTTCCCAAACTTGTTCAGTTGTCAAAATCTGATTTTCATCAAAAACGGCTACAACAACTTTGGCATTTGCTAATAAATCTTTTAAGTGATTTTTTCCTCGATATGATTGTTTCCCCTGAGTTAATAATAAGTGCGCCTCATCGACAATAACAATATCAGCTTTCGAATTAGTTTTAGACTGTGAATTAATAAAGCTTGTTGGTTTCATAACAACATCAACGCCATTTTTATTCTTCAATCCTAATTTCTTAGCCAATTGCTGATAAACCGTTAATTGTTGTTCATGGTTAACCAAAAGATGGACAGACACCTTATCTTTATCAATAGGAAGCTCGTCTGAATTAAACAGTTCATATAGCAAACTACTCATCAAAACTGTCTTCCCAGAGCCTGCTTCTCCCTCGACTAAGATTAATTTTCCTTCAATTTTTTTACCTAGAATTGAAATTATTTGAAGAAGGATATTATTTTTAGCATCGTCTTGTTCCCTTGTTAATTTATGAAAAGGTGATGCCTTAAATAGCGCCGAATCACGAATAACAGATTCTAATGGGAAAAGTACACTATTTAACGAATGTAGCTTACGCCATACTTTTGAAAAAATTGAATCCATCAATTCAGAAGTATAATAATCATTTTGAGGATTTCCTCTTCGATTACTAACATTTTTTACAGATTCTGAACTTAATAAGTATTGTAGGAGTTTATTTTCAATATCTAGCGTCAGCGATTTATTAAAATAACGATGACCTATGATATACATCTCAGATGTTGTTGACCCTTTTAATTTTTTAAAATCTTCACGAGCCTCATCATTTAAATGTTGTTTTGTCCGACGTTTAATGTCAGAGGTTTCCCCGACGTAAACACTGTAATTATGTTTTTTATTAGATAGTTCATCATCAATGATATAAACCGTTGGATAATCTAAAAGTAATTGTTCCTCTTTCTCAGAGAGGTTCTTATCCTTAATAGCTTTTACCGAGAAAGAATTATAACTCACCTTTTCTATAATTGGTGAGTATTTATCTTTGAGTGACATAATCTCAATCCTTTTCTGAAAACGTTTCGTTAGCTTCTATTATATCACTTAAAATCAAAAAATTAATACTTTGATACATCAAAAAACACCCTATCTAGCTACTTCATTAGCCAGATAAGGTGAATATTTATTTTTATTAGTCTTCCAACCCCACCAACTGTTGTTGGCGTTTGTTGGCTTGGTCTGCGATGTACTTCATCACAGTTTTAAATTCTTTTGCGGTGCCATTGTTAGACAGCTCTGAAAAGCTTTCGTTATATTTATCAACGATTCTTTTTACTTCTTCCTTTGTGGTCATTGTAGTCTCCTTATCTCTCCTCACACTCCCTCGACTTCGACGCCGATTGCTAGGATGTCCTTGGTTTTGATGAGGTGGTAGTGGGATTTTGTTTTGATGGTGATTTCTTGTGGGGTGATTTCGGTGATTTTGCCCCTGAGTTGTTGGCTGTGGTCTTTGTCTTTTGCGGTTGTAAAAACACCAGTGAGGTGGCTGGTGTAGAGTTGGCTGAGGAGCAGCGCTTTTTGTTCTTTAGTAAGGTTGGTGTGTAGGAGTTCTTTGGTTTTGTCAGCTTTTAGTGAGCTGGTGTGTTCTGATAAGAAAAAGCCCATCCATTTTTCCATGCCTCTGTCGTAGTGCTCACGCGCCGCTTGAAATGGTAAATAACTGCGGTCAATCATCTTAACTTAATCCATCCAATCCTCCCGCTGAATGCCCTCCGACCAATTTGCTGCGCTCTAAACTGCGTGAGGCTTCCTGCAGAGCATTAGCCTTTTGAATAGTTGTAAAGCCAAACTGATCACGAATAGCATCAATAGCTGATTGGAGCCTTTCTTCTTTTTCTATTTTTTCAATGTCATCAAATAAGGAAAACGTACTGTACGATTCATCGACTAAGCCTGAATAAGATACCGCGATATGTCTGACTGCACCCGAATTATATTTTTTGCGCAGCAAAGTTAAGACGTGCTCAGCCAGTTGCTTAGTGTTATTGCTAGGCTCGATTTTCATTTGCGCCTGAATACGGTGCTTTTTCTCTTGCTTTGAAAAACCGACATAAATCGACACATTTGTCGCCTTCTTGTGAGCTCTTCTCAGGCGAATAGCAACCTGCTCTGCCATTTCCCTAAAAACTAACTCAATATCGGCTTTCTTGCGATAATCACGTGGCAAAACCTGAGAATTGCCAATACTCTTAGATTTAGGCTTGTAGGGCTGGTGAACGTTGCTTTCATCAATGCCGTTAGCATGAAAGAAGAGGTCGACCCCCACGATACCAAGCTCTTTCTTGAGAATATCGGGATTGAAATTAGCGAGTTCTTTGATAGTAAAAATGCCAAGCTTATTAAGACGCTTTTCCATACGGCTTCCAATCCCCCAGAAGTCAGTCATCTTAGGAATCGCCCAAACCTTAGTCTCGACATCCTCGTAAGACCAATTGGCACGCATGTTCTGATTGTGCTTTGCTTCGTTATCAAGAGCAAGCTTTGCAAGCAATGGATTGGCATTTGACATGCCAACCGTTGAGTAGATGCCTGTCTTTTGCCAAATTTCTCGCTGAATCATAGCAGAAACCTTATCTAGCTTTTCTTTCTTACCTAGGGTCTTGTCAGGGATAAAATAGTTCAGCGACGAGGTCAAATCAATAAAGCCTTCATCAATAGAGTAAGGCAAAATGTCCTCAATGCTACCGTAATTCTGGAAAATATGCTGGATTTCCAGATTTTTCTCGATGTAACGGCTCATTCTCGGTGGCACAATCCAAGTCGCCTTTGCCCAATTTTCAATGAAAGCCACATACTCAGGCGTGATTGGTAAACCTTGACGTTTGGCATTGTAATAAGAAAACTTGCGCGTGTGCACATCAAAAGGCAAATCATAAGCACGGCTGACATTGGCTTTTCCAAAGACTTTTTTAAACATGGGCGACGAGGCTAGGATTAAGCCGCTAGCATTTTCAGCACGACTCATGACGCAAAGCGAAGTTTTTAACGGGTGCAAACCACGGTCGACACATTCCACACTAGCATAAAATGATTTCATATCCACAAAAGCGATGTCTGCGCGTGGCTCCCGTGAATAATCAAAGTAGCCCATCTAAGCCTCCATGGTAATCAGGATAGAATCATTGACCAAAAAGGCATATGGTGAGAGTTCGCTGTCTTGATTTTCTGGTAAATAAACTCTTGAAAACCGCTGATGCATGACAGATTCCGCAAAATCATCCATATCAAAAATTTCGACCTTGCTATCAGGAGCTAAGTCATATGAATCCAAGTCTAAAATATCTTTTAATCGCATCTTATCCTCCTATGATTGGTATAAAACTTCCGACGATTTTCCCGACAATGCGCGGATTTTCATCGTATGGTGCAAATTTATCGGCGTAATCTTTGTTAATCGATACTAGGCGTAGCCCATTTTCCTCGCGGTAAACTTTTTTGATATAAGTCTGTGAATTCCAAACAACGGCGTAAACCGCGCCGTCATAATCAAAACCAGTGTCACGAATGAGAGCTACTGAGCCATTATGATAAGTCGGTTCCATAGAATCCCCATCAATCCACGAGGCAAAATC
Organism: Streptococcus sp. KCJ4932; assembly: GCF_004352745.1. Lineage (NCBI taxonomy): Bacteria > Bacillati > Bacillota > Bacilli > Lactobacillales > Streptococcaceae > Streptococcus > Streptococcus sp. KCJ4932. The sequence continues at coordinate 4,941 of NZ_SJWW01000003.1, forward strand.
ATGCGCCAAGTCTTTATCAAAATAAACCGTATCGTAATCCATATCATCATAGACATTAGCACCTATACCAGCTGACAAACGTTCGTAAACCTTGTAGGCAAAACGTGGTTCTTGAACCATAGTAACCACCTTGCGCTGCTGTTCAAGTAAATCTTGAACATAAGTCAAAGCTTTATCCTGATTTTGGTCAGTTAATTGCTTATAAAGAGTCGCAATCTCAAGCTCAGAAAAATAGCCGTGCGACACTTGTAAAAGCTCTTCTAACTTAGCCAAGTTAGCTTTTGTTGGCTTTGCCGTACCTTTTTCCCAAGCAAAATAAGACTGCTTAGAAATCCCAAGCTCCTTTGCTAGTTCTGTCTGCTTCAAACCAAGCTCCAAACGACGATTTTTTAACTTTTCAGGATAATACATCAAACTCACCTCTTTTATCGTATTTTGTAAAGATAAACTGATTTGCTTTTAGAAGTCAGTTATATAACTGACTTAATTATATAAAAAAAGTGGAACATTGTCCACTTTGACATGTAGATGAAATCGCAAAGATTATTACCAATTTTTCCATTAAATCTGGATGTTTAGCAGAAAAAAAGCGAACCTAGGCCCGCTTAGATTTTTTTATCATTATTTATCGATATCCATTTCACGAAGTTGTCCAATGACAGCCTCAAATGGAACACCTGCTTGCAGTAAAGAGGCTGCTGTATAAGCCCCTTCAACGAGAGGAACTTTACACATAAGGATGTTCTTTTCAGACAATTCCCCAACCATTTCTAGATTCATCTTTGAAGAGCCAAAATCAAAGAATCCTAATATAGTATCTGCAGCATTATTGTCGACTGTTTCTTTGATTTGTTGGAAACTTGTTCCGATTCTGCCATCTTCAGTCCCACCAGAGAATGTAATGGGAACGTCTGTCGCAACTTGTGAGATTAATTCTACAACGCCTTGAGCAATATCTTTTGAGTGTGACACAATAACAATACCAGTTTTCTTAGACATAATCATTTTCCTCCGCTTCTAATAATGCTTTAAACAATAAACCTGATGAATACGAACCAGGATCGACAAGCCCAAGTGAACCATCTGCAGCATATGCATGACGTCCCTTTTTAGCTCTCAAAAGAGCTGTCTTTAGAATATACTCATCAATACGCTCTGGTGTTAACTGATGATTTTTCAGATCTTCCACCACAGGCGCCCAGACATCAACCATGGTCTTATCACCAATTTCTGCTCGACCACGTCTTTGAATCATAACCAAACCTTCTTTGATGTCTTTGTAAAGCGTGCCATCAACTTCTTCAGCTCTCGCCATTCCCAAGAATGCTGAACCATACAACGTTCCAGACACACCACCGACTTTTGTCAAAAGAAGCATCCCCGTTTCTGTAAACAAATCAACTGTCGATGCAAATTCTTTTGGTTCAACGGCATTGACAACAGCTGTCATACCACGTAGCATGTTTTCACCATGGTCTCCATCTCCTCCCATCGTTGAGTCCAATTCAGCTAAAACAGCTACATTTTCTTGGATTTTTTCGTAGAACAAGATGAGCCATCTTTTTGCAGTCTCTAATTTCATATAAAACACTCCTTTTATCATCCTAAACACTGCTAAAAAGAAAGCGGTATCATAGAAACCTTTTTCTTCATTATAAAACTTTTTAATCAAAAGGTCTCACATAAAGTCGTAAAACGGCCTATTTTTTGACAATTTGTCAATTTTGGTGAAAACAGCTTATTTAATGGTATTCATCCATTTTCTACTGCGGAACATAAAGACTGACACGATAAAACGGAACAATTCCTCTTGTGAGAGGATAAAATAAACCCAAACAATCGGTAATTTTAAGACCAAACCGGTAAAAAGTCCTAGTGGAACACCAATACACCAAGTCCCTAAAATATCGATAATCATAATATACTTAGTTCTACCACCACTTCGGATAACACCACCACCCAAAATCATATTTTGAACTTTAACAGGTGCTAAAATCGCAAAAGTCAACAAGAGTTGTGACCCGACTTGTCTAACATCAGGACCAACATTATATAAGTCAATGTAGAGATTTTCACCTAAAACCAAGAAGATTGATAAAATGAGTGACCCTACAAAGCCATAAAAACACAAACGTTTCGAATCATGATAAGCTCGTTCGTAATCATGCTCACCAAGCCTGCGTCCGATTAAAATCCCCGCAGCTTGTGACAACCCAGACAAAGCCCCGATAAATAGCCCCTGAATGGGACCAGTTAGAGACATCCCAGCAAGTTCGCTCGTTCCCATGTGCCCATAAATGTAGGTATTGACATTTTGCCCCAAAGTCCAAAGCAACTCATTAACCACAATAGGCGTTAGCATGATGAGGTACTGACTAATCTCAGAGCCCTTCATCCGCAAATCAAAGCTAAATTGACAAGTTCTATGGTAAAAATAAACCATCAAAGCCAGATTCACTACTTGAGACATTAAGCTAGCTAGCGCTGCCCCCTTGATTCCCATGGCAGGAAAACCAAAATGTCCAAAAATCAAGAGATAATTTAAGCATGTATTGACCACCGCAGCGACTGCACTGATGTAGAGCGGATACTTAGCGTAATTTCGGCAACGCAGCTGAACCGCTAAAAGCGTTGCAACCCCAGATAAAGGATAGACCCAAGCTAAGAGCTGAATATAGGGCTTAGCCGTCACCACAACTTCAGTATCCTTAGTAAAGATTCCTGCCAAAACATCAGGGAAGATTAAGCACAAGCACATGGTAAATAGAGCCAAGCACAGCATGACTAAGAGATTGACTGACATGCTGGTATTAATCTTTTTCTGATCATTTTTTCCCATATATTGAGAAACCATGATACCTGTTACGGTCGCAATTGCTCCGCTAACAAAGGCAAAGACAAACTGTGGCTTTCCGCCAACTTCCACAGCTGCAATGGCAGTCTTTCCAAGCTGTCCGACCATTAATTGGTCAATCATCGAAAAGGATGACTGCAGCATGGCTTGCAAAGCCACAGGGATTGCAATCGTCATTGCTTCTCTCAAGAAATGTTCTCTTTTTGCCATAATTTTTCTCCATCATTATTACTAAGTGCATTATATCGCAAGCGTTTGCATAAATCTAGTAGTAAGCCTGCACAATTTTTTTGGTCATTTAAACCTAAAAAAAAGCACCTCTAGCCAAATTCAGCTAAGAGTGCCTATTGTAAGATTTCAGTTAAGATAACCAATGAATCAAGGTAGCTATCACATCGCTACCATTGCCGATAAGATTTCCAATAAAATGCGCCGTCATGACAACGTAAATATTTCTAGTTCTGATATACGATAAGCTCAACGGTAGCGCCCAAATCATGGTCAAGAAAATTCCCCAAAAAGAAAGCGAATGTTCCAAAGCATAAAGTAACATACTAAAAAAGGTTGTGAGGAAAATTGCCTTCTTACTATCAAGCAGAATCATGTTCTTGCGGTAAAACGTCTCTTCTGTTACAGCTGGCAAAAAGATGGTCGAAATGGAAAATACGATTAAGGTCAGCCAACTATCTCTTCTTAAACTGATACTCCCTATCTCAAAGTTTGGAAAAAATCCTTCTAACATCCTTGTCAAAGCAAAGGTAAGCACGAATCCTAAAAACGTCAATAAAACCTGAATCCAGTACTTTCTGCCGCTTTTAAAACTCCTAAACCATTCTTTTAAATTAAGGTCTTTAGAGATGAGAAAATAAACCAAAAGCAAAAAGTAAAACAAAGCGTTGGTGTAGATAAGGTAGCTTGACGGAACAATCAAACACGACAAGATAAAAACCACTTCAATCAAAATAGGAATAGCATTTAAAGTAATATAATCTCTAAAACTAGTCTTTTTCTGTTTACTCATCATAGCCTGAAATCTCCTTTTTAGATGTTAACTTATCTTAGTATTGAAATACTAAAGCGTCTTCCTTCACCCAAATTATACACCAATGCTAATGAAACTTAAAGTTTTAAGCATAAAAAAGCTACCAAATACTAGCACGCACATCACTAGATTTGATAGCTTTTTATTATGGAGTTATTACTTGTTTAAATTTGTTTAGTATTTAAATACTAACACGCTTTTGATGACTGATTAAGCTTCTACAAGAGCTACATCTTCATCTTCCAAGTCACCAGTTTTTGCATCGTAATAGTGTTTGTTCCCTTCAGCGTCTGTTGCGAATCCGCCTTTAGTTTGAACACCATTTTCATCGAAATGCAATTCTTGACCGTTGATTTCTTGGTCACCAGTTACCACTTGACCGTTTTCGTCAAAGTAATACCAGTTGTCACCATCAGCGATAAATTTATTTGTGGCAAGGTCACCTGAATCTGGATCGTAAAAGTGACGATTTCCTTCTGCATCTGTTACGAAGATACCTTTAGCTTGGAGACCATCTTCAGCAAAGTAAAGTTTTTGACCACGAATAACTTGTGAACCTGTTGCCAAGTTACCATTTTCGTCAGCGAAATACCAGTGGTTGTCACCTGTTGTGAAGAAATCACCAACAAATTTTTCACCAGATTTAGCATCATAGTAACTACGTGTACCATCTTCATTGGTTACGAAGATACCTTTGGCTTGAACACCATTTTCATCGAAGTACAATTGTTGACCGTTAATAGTTTGAGCACCTTTAACAGCTACACCATTTTCATCGAAGTAATACCATCCACCGTTGATAAGAGCGAATTCAGAAGCAACCATTGCACCTGAGTCACCTTTGAAGTAACGTGTATTACCATCTTTGTCTTTAACAAGTTGACCTTTAACTTGGTTACCATTTTCATCGTAGTATTGGTAATCTTCACCGATTTTAACAAGACCACGCGCCATGATACCATCTTTACCGAAGTAGCGCCAGTTAGTTACAGTTTTGGCAACACCATCAACTGTTTCAGTTGTGTTGAAGGCATAGTAATGACCACCTTCGTAACGGCTACCTGTTTTACCAAAGTAGTATTGGTTTCCTTCTGCATCTTCATAGATAGCATCACGAAGTTCAATACCATTTGGCAAGAAGTAATAAGTTTGACCGTCGATTTCACGCATACCAGTTACCATGTGACCATTTTCGTCAAAGTAGTAACGGTTTCCGTTGTAAAGAACGAATGAAGATTTAGCTTGGTAACCACTTGTTGAGTAGTAAGTCATACCTTTACCATCATAGTAGAAACCAGTTTGTGCTGAATCTGATGTCATTTGTTTTGGAAGGAATGCGCCATTTTCATTAACTGTGAAGTAAGTACCTGTTGCTTGGTCGTTAAGAACGTAATCTGAACCTTTACCAAGGATGTTTGTACCGTTGAAGTATTCAGCTTTCCAAACTTTAATCTTAGTTGATGGGTCAATTTTCTTACCGTTAGAAATCATGACACGTTCAAAGATTGATGGGTAGTTTTCTTGAAGGTATTCTAAGAATTCACCACCGTATTTAGCTTGGTAGTCTTTACCACTACTTTTAGTGTTTGCGGCATATGGTTTGTTCTTAATTTGAGCACCTTCGCGTTCTTCACCGTAATCGTTAACACGTGTTGCAGTAACGATTTCTTCACCTGGAAGAGCGTAAATTTGGTCTGGAACCCAGTCAGCGATTACTTGAATACCTTTAGAGTGAAGGGCTTTGATAGCATTTCTAAGGTCTTCTGCTGAACCGTATTTATTGTTTTTACTCATTGCCAAGTCATAACGGTCACTGAAGGCATAACCATTTTGGATGATTGAGTCAAGGAATGTACCGTCAGTTGATGACACGTATTGTGGTGCCAATTCAAATGATGTGATACCCCATGAAGCAAAGAGATCAGCATTTTCAGCAATCACTTTGTTAGTGTATTGTGATGGATCTTTAACAAAGTCTTGGAAGTTTGAGAATCCTTCGAAGATAACTTGTGAATCAAGAGCTGCTGAAGTTTCGTAAGTTAATTTACCTGCTTCTTTTGCTTCTGTACTTGCTTTAACACGAATGTCTTGGTCAGCAGCTGCACCAACTGGTACCCAAACAGTAAGGAAACCATTCATATCAACAGTTTGGAAACCTTTGATTTCATCACCTGTGAAGTAGATAAATCCGTTTTCGTCTACAAGTTTAGTGATGTCTGTATCAGAATCGTTAAGGTAAGCTTGCAAACCATTTTCAGTTGGTGAAAGCAATGGACGGTAGTATTGACCAGCGTGAGCAATACCAACTTGTACAGCAATTCTATCTGAGCTGTTCAATTTAAGGTTTGGATTGTTAGAAATGATTGTCACAATACCTGAAGTTGGGACTGATTCATCAGTTGCTTTTTGATCAGCTGTCATGATACCTTTACCAAAACGAACAGATGTCAAAACGCCACCGTTAGCACCTTCTGGGTATTGAACGTTCATTGCTTGACCACCAGCTGCGTATTTGATACGTGATTTAAGAAGAGCTACGATTTGATCATAGTATGGAGATTTAACTGCCATGTATTGACCGTTATCAGTGAACAAATCACCGTAGTATACACGTGGAACAGATTCCATATTTGTCAAAAGAAGAGCGTAGGCTGCTGGGATATTGAAGTGAGTGTATTTTTTGTGAACACTGTTCATATCAGCGTTATAGATTTCAAAGGCTTTTTGCAATTCATCAAGTGTGAATGTGAAACCATCTGTTTTAGGATTGATTTGACCAGCGATGATTGATGCAATGATACCTTGAACTTCACTATCGTGTGCACGAACGAAAGCATATGATGGCATTGTATCACCATAAGCGCTATCTACAGTACGGTCAGTCATACCAAGGCTATTGTGAATCAATGATTCCAAGTTTGAACGGCTACCTTCTGGACGTGTCAAAACATCAAGGAAGGCCATACGAAGACCGTTATCGATAGCAAGTGCAGCACCGTTTGTATCGTGGTTGTAATCAGGGTCGTTAAAGCTCCAAGCTTCTAGGATAGAAATGTGAGCAAGTGCTTGTGCTTCTGTTTTGTTAACGCCGTAAGCTGCTTCAAACAAGTCAGTGTAAAGTTGAAGAAGGTCAGCATCCACGTTATCTACGGCATCGACACGAACACCATCAAAGTTAGCGTCAGCATCACCAAAGACCACTTTACCCCAGTTCATAAGGTAATAAAGTTGGTTCAATTGTTCTGCTTGAACAACTGGGTTTGAGTTATCAACGTCGTTTGCAAGCAAGAAGTCATAACCACCTGTACGGTCAGCTTTGTGGTAGTTTGTTTGACCATTTTGGTAAGTAGGTGCGCGGTTAAGAAGACGGTAGTCTGAATTAGCCCATTCAGTCAAATCGCTGTTAACGTAAAGAAGGGCACCACCTTGCAAGTGGTCAGTGTCACGATCTTCTGAGTTCATGTTCCATTTGTCTTGAGTTGATACAAATGAAGCAATGATATCACGCAACCAAGCTACGTCACCACGACGTTTGATTTCTTGTTCAATTTTAATTTGAATAGCTTCTGCTGCAACGTTTAGTGTTGATTGTTTATCAGTTGCTGAATATTTTTTATCCATGCCAAAGTATTCAGACATGTGGTTAAGGTAGTTCACTTGTGTGTCAACATCAGGCCACCATGCCATTACCAATGGACGGAAAGTTTCTTCAGTTGAATCTACCCATTTTTCACCATTATCTAAAACTTTAGTAGGGCGATACCAAGAATTAGCTGTTAAATAACCATCAACCAATTCAAAGCTTTTTTCTGTTGAATCGTAAGCTTGGTTATTTTTTGAGAAGTTATCGACAAGGTCTGTCAATCCTTCTGTAAATGAGTAAGTTGATGTTGATGACAAAGCACCTGTTTCAGCATCAAAGTAAAGCAATTGACCATTTACAGTGATGGCAAAGTTTTTCTTAACTGTACCATCTTCTTGGATGTAGTAGTATTTACCATCAATTTTTTTGATGTTATCCAAGCTCAATTGGTCAACAGCAGCTTTTTCGGCGTCTGAATCAGCAGCTTTGTTTGTTTTGTCATCACGCACTTCTTCATCAGTAGCTTTGTGTGATTCTTCTGATGGGTTAGTTTCAGAAGTTTCACTTGTTTCTGTTGAAGTAGCTTCTGAAGGTTTAATTGTTTCTTCAGATGATGCTTTTGTTTCTTCAGATGCTTCAGTTGCTGAAGTTTCAGTAGTCTTGTCATCAGCTTTAGCAGATGTAGCATCTGTTGTTTTTTGTGAGTCTTCCGCAACTACTGTTTCTTCTGTTGATGAAGCTTCAGTTGTTGTTTCTTGACTTTGTTCTGTAGCAGTGCTTGTTTGTGTTTGACTACTACTTGACGCTGGGGTGTCACTTCCTCTTGTAACGGCAACGACGTTTGTTTCGTCGGCAGATACTTCATGTGTAGAGCAAGCAACTCCAACACCAACTCCAACCAATGCCATACTTGTAACGGCAATGGTTACCCATTGTTTTTTAACTTTGTGTAGCTTATAGCGAATCTTGTTTTCCATAAATCCTCCTAAATAAATTCCATAAAAAGACTACACGTATAGTTTACTCAAAATTACAAATGGGTTAATTCTTTTTGCATATGTGATGTTTCTTGTTTTAAATCAGAAATTCTATCCAACATTTGCTGAGCAATGCTGTGGCATTCTAGAAACATCATGATTTCTGCGCATTTTTCCATTGTCTGAAGACCTGATAAATTCCCTGTTTTAAACAGGTAATAGCCTCTGCAGTACTTAATGGCGTTGCGAATGAACAGATCTGTTTCATCCTTTTTCAAATTATCAGCGTAATTCAGCAGCTTAAAAGCTAAGGAAAAACGACTTCTTTCAATACAAACGTTAATCACATTGAACAACATCTGATTGACCAGGCGGCGATTTTCAGGAATTTCTTGATAGAACTGCGTGCGGTTAATCATTTCACAAGCGAATGTTTCAACCAAGTTACTTGTCATCAATGAGGCACTGTAAGTGAAAAGCCAGAGCTCATAACGCCCCCATTCTTCAACTGAAAACAGGTAATCTACCAAGAATTGAACGTCCTTTTTTGCGACCTTTTCTTTCTTGTCACACTGCTGCAAAACAGCTTTGACAATGATTGTATTGAGTTTGTAAAATTTTTGGTGTGGTGATGAAGCTTCAAGTTGCTGACATTTGACTAGATAGTGTTTTAGGGTTAGTGTATTTTTTTCAATGTAAGCCTTAGCCACTTCATCTTGAAAAAGCAGTGTTTGATTTTGTAAGTAATTCCTACAAACACACTGAAATTCTGCAATAGAGACATTCATATTCTCCAAACACTGATAAAGCGTATCAGCGTTAATATTACTAACACCACGTTCAAAACGTGATAACTGCGCGATGGAAATAACCTCCCCAGCTATTTCCTTTTGCGATAAGCCTTTTGATTCTCTCAAAAGCTTAAAGCATTTTCCCAAATTATTTTCCATGTTGTATCCCTTTCCATAAAAAATAGAACAGTATCTATATTACTCCATTTTTAGGTTTATGAAAAGATATTTTTGTATGTTTTCAAGAAAATTTCAGAAAAGTTACAATTATCATTCGAATTTTGCAACATTGCAAATTATTAATTTGATAATTGAAATTATTTTTAGTGAAAAGGTAGTCAATAAATAAAAAAGCCATTTCAAAAAATGAAATGACTTTACCAAATAAATGGAATCAAACGATAACGAACTTTTTTCTGATAAACTTCATAACCTTGCAAGTCACGTACCAGAACCGCTTCTTCATTACGGATACGTTTTACAATAAGGGGCAAGTAAGCAAGTAATATGAGAAATGATACAAGGCTCCCGAGAACAAGTCCCATCGCAAAGAATAAAAGTAATGTTGCAGCATACATGGGGTGGCGAACAATGCTATACAATCCTGTATCAATCACTTTTTGCCCTTCTTGAACCTCAATCGTTCGAGCTAGATAGGCATTTTCACGCAAAACTTCTGCATATAAACCATAAGCTAGTAAGAATATCACAGCTGCAACATAACTGATATTAGGTGATAAGCGCAGCCAATGGAAACGAAAGCTAAAACCAGCTGTCAAAAAAGCTGTGATAAACATCAGCGCGCTAAACTTAATGACCTGCTGCTGCTCTTTTTCACTTTCTTTGGCATTAAGACGCTTTTTAAGCAATTCTGGACTAAAAATCATCATGACAAGCCCTGCGATAAACATGGGAATAAACAGAATCGCTAACAAAAGCCAAGCGTTCCAATAATACAAAGTCCCTGCCGAAAGAAATAACAAAGTAGCAACAAACAAAAAGCCAAAGAAAAATTTGCTGATAGCTTGCATAAAAAGTTTCTTACTCATTTATCTCACCCCATTCAAATCAAATAGGCAACCCAAATAAACAAAAGCGAATAAAATCAACGGTACCGTGAGCAATCATAGCCGATACAATATCTCGTTTTCTCTGCAAAAAAGCAAAAATCAGTCCAAAAATAAGGATGTATAAAACCACTGAAATCAGCCATTCCAGCAATCCAGATAGAAAACCATTGTTAAAACACTCCACCGTATGCGGTAATATATGCGGAACAGTCATCATGGCATAAGTTGTCAATTCCTGACCTTTCGTATTCAGCTTCTCGCCACTTATCATGGTTAAACAAAAAGCGTAAAAAACAGTTCGATATGCAACTTCTTCAATAATAGCTGGGCTTAAAGAAAGTAAAAAAGCTTTAAAAATACTAGAAGGCTGAAGGCCATTACTTCCCAACATCAGTATACAATTAATAGCACCCCAAATGAGTCCACATAGTATTCCAATACTAACACTTATTGCAATACTTTTTCTTGAATGTCCTTTAAACCATTTTAGTGCTCCTTCTGGTTTTTGAGCAAAAACAGCCATCACAGCACAAGCCGATAAAAAGACAAGTAAGATATTAAAAATCGACAAGGGTGTTGGATGAATCATTTCAGACAAGGTATACAAACCACAAAGTCCGCCTGAAATAATCAGGTGCTTAGGCTGCAAGTAACGATAGTATTTCCAAAGAATAGAGCTATCAATCACAAGGACATAAAACTCTAAAAGAAGCCAAACAAGCTGTTTTTGATTAAGTATTAGACTACCTAGCCAAAAAAACAGCAAATATATCAAAAATGATAGCCATACTCTATTTAATTTCGTATTTTCTTTTTTCATAATTCTCTTCATCGTGATTATTAATTATAGTTATCATATCATATTTAAAAATCTTTTACCCAAATTGAGTAAAAGATTTTTTTATTTTATAAATGCTTCTAATTCTGTCACATAGGCTGCCGTATTATCCGCAAAATAACCACAATGTGGGTAGCCTTTTCGAATAACCACATCAACTTTTGGAAGATATTTTTTAAAAGCTTTTTTAGAAACGCCGAGATCGAAATCTTTCTCGCCATATTCTAAATGAAGTTTGCTTTGTTGTTCTGCTGTTAACAGATGTAAATCATAATGGCAACATGCGTGACAAATAGCATCGATTTCCTGGTTGGTAATTCTATCAAAATTTTTCGTCATCAACTCAGCCAAATCATTACCATACATTTTAACAAGAGATTGTGATGCAGCTGCGCCTGACTTTTTTAGTGCTCTTTTCTTTTGTCTAAAAAGAAGGCGCGTGACATTTTCCAACAACCAAGCATTTTTCTTTAGAGCAACTCCATCAAACCAAGCGTGCTCAATTTTGAAGCCTTGGTCATTAAATAATCGCCATCCAATAGCTACACCCAGTGAGGCGCCATAAACCAGTTTAATATCAAAATACCCTTTTTCTTCCAAATAATATTTCAGATGTTGATATTCATCATCGGCACTCAAATACTGTCCCGCTTTACCATGACCACCTTGATCAGGTGCAATAATACAATAATCACCTTTTAAATAAGGCTTCATCAAATGATATAAATTCTCGCCAGATATCATCATCGGAGCTAAAAGAATTATTTTGGGATGTGCAGGATTACCAAATTCATGGATATACATTTATCACTCACTTCTTTCATTAATTTTTTAATCCTTGTTTTTTAAAAGGGACAAACCATAAATGCCTAACAAAACATAAGCTACAAGTGACGTTACCAAGGCAATTTGCGGATATTGATTGCTTGTTGAAAAACAGAAAGGAATGCCACAAAGGTCGATAACAAAGTGCAAGACGATTGGTACCCAAAGGTTACGAGTTTTTACATAGACACTTCCAAGATAAACACCAAGAGCCATTGCCCAGACAGTTTTACAAATAATTGTTCCAAGTGGTTGTCCAAGTGCCCCAAAGACATGACCAAAACCAAATAAGAAAGAAGTTATCAAAATAGCATACAAGACCGCATTCTGACTATTTTCAAAACAATCTTCTAAAAGATTTTGCAGCAATCCTCTCAAGTACACTTCTTCTACAACAGCCACACCAATATAATAAATAATTCCTTCAACTAAAACACGCCAAAAGGACGGTTGATTATCAAATGGTGCTAAGCCAATGCAAAAAGTAATTGCAACAGCTAGCGTCGCAATCACAGCTGGTAAGCCAAATCTTTGTAAACCTGAAAAAAGACCTGATTTTTGTAAACCAAACTTCAATGATTTAATCCAAAATTTTTGGCACAACCAGCAAATAAGCAAGGCTAGAATAAAATTTAGCATCAATGTAAAATACATTGGTTTAATATCTTTGAAAGTTACTTGACCTAAAAAAACTGCAGGTAGGGCTGAGAGCTCCATAAAAGCCATTAACAAGGTTAAAATAAGCACTTTCATTCTTGGTAGCTTATGTGTCATCGTTATCTCCTGATTCTAAGTGTCGCTGCCACAACTATTTTCATTAAATTTTCAAAACATTTTTATTATACGTTACCTAAAAATGCATTTCAAGACAAAACTAAAAAAGCCTCAAAGAAATTCTTTAAGGCTCTGTGCTTAGCAAGTCTACTCAAAATAAATATCCGTAGTTCCTAGACCATTGTCAACGTTAAGGGTCAAGAGCGGTTGGTTAGTATCTGTAGATGATGTGCCGTGTGTATTAATACTTCCAAGACCATTGTCAGCATTAAGGCGTACTCTAAATTCTTTTGGCACATAGACTTGCAGCTTACCTAAGCCATTATCGATATCAATCGTAGCGCCTGCTTCATCTAGACTTGTCCCGTTAAGATAAACCGTCAAACTGCCAAGAGCATTCTCAATTTTACCATGTCTTAACTCATTAACAGACATATATGCTGTTCGTTCGCCTAAACTATTATCAACCGCAAAAGTCCCTTCGCTATCAGAATATTCTTTAGAACTAAATCCATTGCTTTGTCGGTGTTCGTATTTAGTTGATGCGACGTTTACTCTTGGTGTGTGATCAAAAATCATTGATAAGCCAATCCCTACGAGAACTGACACCAAGATAATAGTAACAGGTGAAACCATGCTAATTCCAAGCAAATCAGAGAATAAACAAGCAATAATACCAAGTGGCACTGTCACTCCCAAAAAACTGCGTTTGCCAAAACCATTTACAATGATAAAGTAGATTAAAATCGCAATTAAAACTACTTTCAGCATCATTTTTACAGGCGGAAATGCTGTCAGAATACCCATTTTATTAAGCATTAGCATGACAGCAAATAAAATTAATAAAAGTCCTGTGATAATGGAATTGATTCTATGTCTTTTCATCTTTTTAACCTCTTTTCATTCATAATATCAATAAGTGCCTTAATGTAATTTCTTGATGCGTAAGCTTTTTTGCTGGAATGGCTAAAGGCAATCTCACTAGCTCCCGTGATATTTTTCTTAATGCCAGAAATCCTTAGCGTATTCACAATCGTTGAGCGCGAAACTCTGACAAAGTCCCTTGGAAGAAGCTCTTCTAACTCGTATAATTTTCGCCTCGTTTTGAAAATATCTGTTGACGTGTGAATCAGAATGTAATTGCCGTCAGATTCCATGAAAATAATGGACTTAAGCTCCAAAAAATGCTCAACATCATCTTGAAAAGCTGATAGACGAAGACTGCCAGAAGATTGACTGACCAAAGTCTTTTGCAGCTCCAAGATATCATCTGTCAACTCTTTACAATGAATGGTAATGTAATCTTGCTCCAAAGAATCATCGACATCAATGGTGATTTTCACTCCTCCAACCCTCCTTTTGATTATAGTAAAACATACTTGCTATTAATTAGCAATAGTTTGGGACAAGAGGTTAATTTTTGGTGATGAAAGGTAATTGAAAACAAAGGAAAAAGCTAACCAGATTTGGTTAGCTCAATTCTTCGATAAAGTTCTGTATTCTCTGCGTGGCTAGTTCTTCTCGAGACATTTGACGCAATTCTTCAGCTGTCACCCATTTATACGCTGATGTTTCACCTTCTTGCAAAACAATACTAGCCTTGTCTACATCAGTAAGGCACTGATAATTGACATAATAGGTCTGATGTCTCTGGTGCAACACTCGCCCCACCTCAACAAAATCACCTGTCACGATTCCTGTCTCTTCACGCAATTCGCGTTTAGCACACTCTAAAGGACTTTCACCTTGCAAAGCTGAACCACCAGCAGTCGCTTCCCACATACCACCAAGATTTTTTCTTGAATCTCTCTGAGTTAGCAAATAAGTCCCATCTTGATGCCTCACGATAACTTCACTCACCAAATGATAAACACCCTTTGGAATCTTTTTCCCACGAACCAAAACTTGACCACCGATAACATTCAAATGCGCATCATAAGCATCCCAAAGTTCCATTTCAAACCTCCTTTATTCCAGACAAATACTGTTAATAAGCTTTGATATTATACCACTTGATTTCTTTAAACTCAATTTTTCCTTTTATAAATTTTATCTTTTATAATCACATACGTTTCTATTCCTAACATAAAAAGAGTCGCAATCAGAAATCCAAGCATAAATATTTTATGAAAGATTAGAAAATAAAATATATACAGCACAATAGCTATTAAATACAATATCGTCAAAAAATGCCACTTTCTCGAAGAACTAGCTGCAATAAGTTTATTTTTTACCAAATTATCTTCTTTTACCAAGTCATCCAAACTAATATTAAATGTTTCGCTTATATTAATTAAATTTTGAATATCTGGATAGCCTCTATTAGTTTCCCATTTTGCAACTGCATTTCTTGAAACATTAATTCGCTCTGCAAATTTTTCTTGAGTTAAGTTTTCAATGTTCCTAATATTTTTGATTTTTTCTGAAATGTTCATTTAACTTTCTTCTCCTTTATGCAAATAGTACAATATATTGGTCATTTTTTAAATATCCTTTGATAAACAACATTGTTACTCTAAGTAACATCATAAAATAAAAGCCGACTATATCTGTTCTATTGTATAAAACATAATCCTTTCTTCTTAAGAAAATGTTATAACATGCAACATTAGCAAAAACTTAGCAATTTTTGGTGTTAAGCAAAAAATAAAAACCCACTTAGACTATCTTGTTCTAAGTGAGTATATCATTTAAACTCCCAGCAGTTCGTGGCTAGCTAATCACTGCGTCGTTTCTAGTTTCTACTCCTTGCTCTTAGGCCACTATTGCAGGGGTAATGCATCAGCTCTCTTGTACTAACGTACTGCGAATCGCTGTGCATTACTCCCACTCAACTGTTGCAGGTGGTTTACTTGTAATATCGTAGACGATGCGGTTAACGTGGTCAACTTCATTTACGATACGAACAGAGATTTTTTGAAGAACATCCCATGGGATACGTGCAAAGTCTGCTGTCATACCGTCGATTGATGTGATTGCACGGATTGCGATTGTGTAATCGTAAGTACGTCCATCACCCATAACACCAACTGAGCGAACACCTGTGTTAACTGTGAAGTATTGCCAGATATCACGGTCAAGACCAGCTTTAGCAATTTCGTCACGAAGGATAGCATCAGATTCACGAACTGTTTCAAGACGTTCTGCTGTGATTTCACCCATTACACGGATAGCAAGTCCTGGTCCTGGGAATGGTTGGCGCCAAACGATTTCGTCAGGCATACCAAGAGCTGTACCAAGCGCACGAACTTCGTCTTTGAAAAGTGTATTAAGTGGTTCAATCAATTCAAATTGCATGTCTTCTGGAAGACCACCAACGTTGTGGTGTGATTTGATTGTTTGTGCTGTATCTGTACCAGATTCGATAACGTCTGTGTAAAGAGTACCTTGTGCTAGGAAGTCAACACCTTTAAGTTTGCTTGCTTCGTCGTCAAATACACTGACAAATTCATTACCGATGATTTTACGTTTTTTCTCTGGGTCATCAACGCCAGCAAGAAGGTCTAAGAAACGTTTTGAAGCATCAACACGGATGATGTTCAAGCCGAATTTACCACCAAGCATGTTCATAACTTGGTCACCTTCTCCTTTACGAAGAAGACCGTGGTCAACGAAAATACATGTCAATTGGTCACCGATAGCACGTTGAAGAAGGACACCTACAACTGATGAGTCAACACCACCTGAAAGTCCCAAAAGAACTTTACGGTCTCCAACTTTTTGACGGATTTCATTGATTTGCAAATCGATGAAGTTATCCATTGACCAATCGCCTTTAGCACCACAGATTCGGAAAGCAAAGTTACGTAAAATATCGTTACCATATACTGAGTGACGAACTTCTGGGTGGAATTGGATACCGTAGATGTTTTTCTCAGTATTTTCAATTGCTGCGTAAGGGCAATCGGCAGAGTCCCCAACCAAGTGGAAGCCTGCAGGAATTTCAGTAACGGCATCACCGTGGCTCATCAAAACAGTTTGCTCTTCTGGTGTTTCAGCAAAAAGTTCTGATTTTGCTTTCAAGCGAAGTGTTGATTGGCCATACTCACTGTGACCAGTTTGTCCAGCAGGAACAACTTTACCACCGAGTTTATCAGTCAACAATTGCATACCATAGCAGATACCAAGAATTGGAATACCCAATTCAAAAATTTCTTCGTCAATGCCAAAAGCATTATCAGCATAAACTGAATTTGGACCACCTGAAAGTACGATACCAATTGGGTTGATTTCACGAACTTCGTCAGCTGTGATTTTGTGGCTTCGTAATTCTGAGAAGACACCAAATTCACGAATACGACGAGCGATCAATTGGTTGTACTGGCTACCATAGTCAAGAACAATGATTTTTTGAACATCGTTCAAAGTAGAATTGTCAGTCATTATTACCCTTTCTATTAACGTCAGCCCCTTTGGCTAACAGTATTCACTTTAATTGTAGCATAAATTTACACATTTGGCAGTAGATTTTAGGTATCTAATTAAAATTAGCAATTTAACAACTATTCTCATAATTATATAATCAGATAAAGCGGTTTCTGCACTTGATTTTAGAAATTTCAGCTGCTAAAAAGCCACGATTTCTCGTGACTTCTATTTTTAATCAATAATCTGTTCCATACGTGTTTCTTGTGGTGTCATGCCTTGGCGTTCATAGAAGCGCACAGCAGATTTATTAGCACTCCAGACATTCAACGTTAAGTTGTAACAACCAATCTCTTTGGCATACTGCAAGGCAAACTGATATAACTGCTCACCGATTTTTTGCCCACGCGCAGCTTCATCCACACACAAGTCATCAATAAAAAGTGTCTTTTGTGGCACTTTTGGCGCTGACGAATGCTCGATAATGGTAAACATATGCCCAAGAACTTGCCCCTCTTCATCTTCATAGACAAAAATCGGGCGATTATCATCAGCAATCAACTCAGCTAATTGGGCTTGTGTGTATTTAACACCTTTTTCTTGGAACAAATCAGGTCTAACCTTGTGGTGCACCAAGAGAACTTGCTCTAGTAAATCAATCAGTTTTGGAATATCACTTTCTTTTGCTCGTCTAATCGTCATATCAGTTTCTCCTTCTTACAACTTGCCGTCCCATTCTGCGTAGAATTCTTTTAGAAATTCTTCCAAAACAACGTGGCGGTGCTCAGCCATTTTTCTAGCGTGGCTTGTGTTCATCAAGTCTTTAAGTTTAAGCAGTTTCTCGTAAAAATGCATGATTGCTGTATCCTTGCCATTACGATACTCCTCAGCAGTCAAATGTTCTCTGGCAGTCATGTTGGGGTCATGAATCGGACGCCCCTTGCTACCTGAATAAGCCATACATCTGGCAATACCAATTGCACCAATAGCATCCAAACGGTCAGCATCTTGCACAATTTTTCCCTCTAAAGTTGCTGGAACACTGCTACCATCTCCTTTAAAAGACATGGTATTGATGATTTGAATGATGTGTTCAACGTCAGTTAGAGAGATTTGCTGATTGATGAGCCAAGCTTTCAAGTCAGCTAGAGCTTGCTTAGGATCATCATTTAACTTCTCATCAGCCATGTCATGCACCAAAGCAGTCAATTGACAAATGAAACTATCTGCTCCTTCTTTCTCCGCCAACTCACGCGCAGTATTTCTCACACGAACCGCATGCCACCAGTCATGACCACTAGCTTCTGCGTGTAATTTATCATAAACAAGCTTTTCAGCCTTTTGTAAAATATCATTTTTATCAGTCATAAAATGATTATATCATAAAAGCAGGACAAATTTGCCCTGCTAAAAAATAGGAAGATGTTTAAAAAGAATGTTCTATTAGTATTCTAATATTCCTGGCCACGCTGATGTGCCGCCATCAACATTTACCACTTTATAGCCTTGGTCATCTAGAAAAAAGCAGGCTTGTTCTGAACGGGCACCGCTTTGACAGATGATATGGTAAGTCTTGTCTTTATCAAGCGCTTGGTAGCTAGATACAAATTCACTTAAAGGAAGGTTAACTGCTGTTGGAACGTGTCCCATGGCAAACTCCATTCTCTCACGAACATCAATAATGTTTAATGGCTGTTCCTTTAAAGCCTCTTGTAGTTGACTAGCTGAAATGTATTTAATCACGTTTAATCTCCTCTGGTTTTACAGTACTATAAAGGTGGTATGCCCCATCAAGGTTCTTCACTTTAAAGCCATTTTGTTTCAAGATACGTTCGCCAATGTAAGAACGAAGACCGCTGTGACAGCTAATAATGTATTCCTTGTTAGGGTCTAACTCAGACAAACGGTCACGCAAACTATCTAGTGGTATGTTAATACCATTTGCAATATAACCTCTAGCAACTTCTGCTTCAGTACGGACATCAAGAAAGACCTTGCCTTTGGCTAATTCGTCAGCTAATTCATACCATTGGATAGATTCACTAACGCCTTCAATGATATTAAGTGCAGCATATCCTGCCATATTAACTGGGTCTTTTGCTGCTCCAAATGGTGGCGCATAAGTAAATTCTAATTCTGGAAGATCTGCCACAGTCAAGCCTGCTTTAATGGCTGTCGCTAAAACATCGATACGTTTATCAACACCTTTTTGACCAACTGCTTGAGCTCCATAAATAACACCAGTTTTCTTATTGAAAATTAGTTTTAGGACAACATCTGTCGCACCAGGATAGTAACCAGCATGATCTTTGTTATTTGTGTGAACAACAGCAACATCATCAAAGTTTTGACGAGCAATACGTTCGCTAAGTCCTGTTGAAGCAGCTGCTAAATCAAAGACACGAACAATAGCTGTTCCGATGCTACCTTTATTTTGGCGAGCAATCCCAGCAATATTATCAGCTACTTGACGGCCTTGACGGTTAGCTGGACTAGCAAGAGAAATAAGTGCATCTTGACCAGTGATTTCTTGTTTAACAATAATGGCATCACCCACTGCGTAAATATCTGGGTTACTTGTTTGGTAGTTTTGATTAACCAAAATACCGCCACGAAGGCCGAGCTCAAGACCTGCTTCTTTGGCAAGACTTGATTCAGGTTGAACCCCAACAGACATAATGGTAATATCTGAAGTCAACTCACTACCGTCTTCCAAAATAATCGTTTTTCCATTATCTTTGAAAGCTTTGGCAGATTGATTAGTGTAAACTGTGATACCGTTTCGTGCCAATTCGTTCTTCACAAAGGCTGCCATTTCTTCATCGAGTGGTGGCAAAACATGCGGTGCTTTTTCAACGATAGTCACCTTCAATCCTTTTTTAGCCAAGCTTTCTGCCATTTCAAGCCCGATAAATCCAGCACCGATGACTGTCGCATTTCCTGATTGTACATCAGATAAAGCTGCCATGATTTTATCCAAATCTGGAATATTGCGAAGCACAAAAACATTGTCTGCACTGTCTAGGCCTTCCATTTCTGGGACAAATGGTTTGGCACCTGGTGACAAGATTAGTTTGTCATATGATTCTGTGTAAACTTTGTCTTCATGTCGAACTGTGATTTCTTTTTTGTCTGCATCAACTGATAAGACCTCTGATTCTGGACGGACATCAATGTTAAAACGCGCCTTCAATCGCTCAGGTGTCTGAACTAGCAAGTTATCACGCTCTGCAATTTCCCCAGAAACGTGAAAAGGTAAGCCACAGTTAGCAAATGACACGTATGGTCCTTTATCAAAAACAATAATTTCAGCGTCTTCCATCAAGCGGCGAAGACGTGTCGCAGCTGACATACCCCCAGCGACACCACCGACAATCAAAATTTTACTCATTTGTTACCTCCAATTGTTTTTCCTTGCCAAGCAAGCATGCCACCTTTAACTGAAATAGCATCATAACCTTTCTTTTTCAAGAGTTTCGCAGCGCGTTTGCTACGTGCTCCTGAATGACAGATTAGGTAAACAGGACTTTCTTTTTTACCCTCGTAGGTATGAATCCTATCAAGCGGAAAAAGTCGTGCTCCCTTGATATGCCCCCCAGCGTATTCTTGAGCTGTTCGCACATCTAGTAAAACCGTAGACTTGTCCTGCATAACAGCTTCTAGTTCACTTGTCGTAATTGTTCTCACTGATTGAGAAAATAATTTTTTAAGAAAAATAAGCTTTTTTCTCCTTTCTAACGAATACCCCTATAGGTATGATAAAATAATATCACAGCCACTTTCATCCTGTCAACGAAAAGGTCTTCAGTTTGACAAATATACCTACCACCGGTATAATAAAATCAAAGGAGGCCTCATGAAAACAGATAAAAAAGATATTCTCAACCGTTTAAAACGTGCCGAAGGCCAACTTCGTGGCATTCAAAAAATGATTGACGAAAACCAAGAATGTATTGATATCGTGACACAACTAACTGCTGTTCGCTCAAGTATCAATCGTACCATTGGTATTGTCATTGGCAATAAAATCAATCAAGTCATCGAAGAGCCCGTGGCAGACCCTAAACAACAAGAAGAGAATCTTGCTAAAGCTATTGATTTGATTATTAAAAAGTAGAGATTGACTGAAAAAGCAATCTCTACTTTTTTAATTTCAACTTTCAAACTTCTTTTTCTTGATGCGAATTCCTTAAAAAGGTGATATACTAGCATTTGAGAAAGCGATTTTAAAATTAGTAAGGAGTCCATATGACTAAGAAAGAAATGGTAAGCTTCCTATTAGATTACCTTATTATGGAGAATCCGCAATTTAAAGCCATCGATGTTCCAGATGACTTACCTGGACAAGAAACTCTCTTGCGTGCTCTTCTTAATGTCAGACCGCCAATGGCTGTCTCAACGCGTTTTTTAATTATGCAAAATGATTACCTTCAATTAAAAAAAGCTGAACGGGTGGTCGTTTTTTTAAATCATTTACAGCCACTTGCGACAGACGACCGCTTGTATGTCTGGAAAGGTGATATTTCACGACTTCAAGTCGATGCTATCGTCAATACGGCTAATCGCCAAATGCTAGGTTGCTTCCAACCGCTTCACGAATGCACTGACAATACCATTCATACTTATGCCGGTGTTCAACTGCGTCTGGAATGCTATAATCTTATGAAAGACCAAGGACATGACGAACCAGAAGGTAGTGCTAAAATCACACCTGGTTATAATCTTCCAGCAAAATTCATTCTTCACACCGTTGGTCCTGCCATCAACGAGCACTTAACAGAGTCCGATGCTGATTTGCTTGCCCAAAGCTACCTCTCTTGCCTAACCCTGGCAGAAAAAAATCAACTCGAATCTGTTGCCCTATCATCCCTAGCAACTAATCATGACAAACACTTTATCAACGAAGATGCTGCTAGAATCGCTGTAAACACTGTTAAAGCATTTCTAGATCAAAGTCAGTATGTCAAAAAAATCATTTTCAATGTTGACCAAGACGATGAAGCAGCTATTTATCACGAATTGTTGCATTAAGCAAACCAAAACCTTCCGCCAATTAGACGGAAGGTTTTTCTTAATAACAAAGGAAGTTAACTAAATATTGATATTATAGATGTGCTAAAATAAAGTTCTCAATATCATCAAATGGAATAATATCTTTTTGATCGTAAAGATCACAATGACTAGCACCTGCAACAGAAATCATTTTCTTATTGTCGCCAGTTAATTTTGCAAAAGCATCTTTTCCCATATAATATGAGTGAGCTTTATCACCATGAACAATCAGCACCGCATTACGAATTTCATCGGTATAGTGAAGAAAACGTGTGTTTAGGAAACTTGTATTTGCTTGAACTGCCCAGCCATTATTAGAATTAAGACTGCGAGCATGGTAACCACGTGGTTGTTTGTAATAAGCATAATAGTCTTTGACAAATTGCGGTGCGTCGTCTGGAAGAGGGTCAACCACACCACCAGCTAGAGCGTAATCACCATTTTGATAATCTTTGGTACGTTGATTTGCAAGTGCTAAACGAGCTTGATAACGTGCTTCTTCGTTATCTGCTTCATCAAAGTATCCATTTCCAGAAACACGTGACATGTCGTACATTGTTGAAGCTACTGTTACTTTGATACGTGGATCAATCGCTGCAGCATTAAGCGCAATACCTCCCCAACCACAAATACCGATGATACCAATTTTATCCGCATCAACATTTTCAAGCGTTGATAGATAATCAACAGCTGCTTGAAAATCTTCGGTATTAATGTCTGGAGATTGCATATAACGTGGAGTACCGCCTGATTCTCCTGTGTAAGACGGGTCAAAAGCAATTGTCAAGAAACCACGCTCTGCCATTTCTTGCGCATAAAGTCCTGAAGATTGTTCTTTCACAGCTCCAAAAGGTCCTGACACAGCAAGTGCTGGCAATTTGCCTGAAGCATTCTTAGGCGTATACATATCGGCAGCTAAAGTAATACCAAAGTGATTATGGAAAGTCACTTTTTTGTGGTCAACTTTGTCACTTTTTGGGAAAACTTTATCCCATTCTTGTACCAAATGTAATTGTTCAGTCATCTTTTTTCTCCTTTTCATCATGTACCTATTACGTTACCTAAAGTGTAACACTAACCTAAAATAATTTAAAAAATTTATCGGCAAAAAGCTTTGAAATCTTTTTCTAATAGTTACTTTACACCCTTGAGTCAACTCTAAGTCAACTACTTTTTTAAATTTTTAATCATTCAAAAGGAACTGGATAATCCAGTTCCTTTTTTAGTTTTATCATACTAATTTGTAATTTTTCCAAGTGCCTTTGCAGTAGCGGATTTCATAGATGAGTCCTTTAACAAACCAATCTAAGAACATGGCTACCCAAGTGCCAAGCATTCCCATACCAAAATTGACCGATAAAAAGTAGGCGCATACCACGCGAACTAAAAGCATTGAGGCAATACCGATAACCATTGGGAAATTAGCATCTCCCGCACTACGAAAGACTACAGGCAAGACATAACCTGAATTCCAGAAAATACTTACTAAAATCCCATGAGCAAGCACAATAATCCAAACATAGCGTGTCGCTTGGTCTGACAAATCATAAATCATCATCAAAAAAGGCATTAAAGCAACGACAACTACTGAAAATAAAGCATTTGCAGCATGAATGATGCGGCTAACTTTTCGCTTGTAAAACTCAGCCTGCTCATAGTCACCAGCACCGACACATTTTGAAATGATAACAGCTAAACCAAGTACAATTGAAATTCCTGGCAAACCTTGAAACATGATGATGGTTCCACCAACTGAATTAGCCGCAATCGCTGCTGTCCCAAACAAAGAAACAACAGACAAGACAATCAAGCGTCCAAGGAAAAACATGCCATTTTCAAAACCAAATGGTAGTCCAATACCAAGAACTTTTTTAATCATTTGCCAGTCGACTTTTTCTTTTAAGAAGTTTCCTAAGGTCAAATCTGACTTGATATGATGCGCAAACCACAGAATTAACAGCATGGCACCAACGCGAGAAAGAAGAATTGGAACAGCCACTCCTTCAACGCCCCAACCGCAACCATAAATCAAGCTGACGCCCATGACAATATTCAAGCCATTCATCACCAGCATGATATTCATCGGCAAGCGTGATTTATTTAAGGTTCTGAAAATCGCTGCGCCCGAATTGTAAAGAGCGATAAACGGTGTTGAGAGTGCGACGATATTAAAATAACGATCAGCTTGCGCGTGAACTTCAGGCGTGATTGACCCAAACAGGTGACTCAAAATAAAAGGTTTGATTGCAAAAATCAAAAGCGTAATCGCTAAGCTAAAGTACAAAGTGAATTTCACCAACTGATTAACTGCTTTATTAGCATTTTTGCTATCGCGGTCCCCGAGATATTGCCCAGCAACAATCCCACCACCAGTTGCAAAAGCCGCAAAAATACTGATAAAGAGTGCCATCAAGAATTCAACCAAAGATACACCTGACACCGCTGCTTCGCCAACCCTTGAAACCATGATAGAAGCAATTAATCCGACCAAAAATTCCAAACCCTGCTCGATAATTAATGGAATAAATAATTTAGCTAAATCACGATTACTGAAAAAGTAATCCTTTTTCATAGCCCTATCCGAAAAACTGTCCATTTCTTCCTCCTATGTGAATATCTACTACATAATATTACACCTTGGAGTCTACTCAAAGTCAAGAGCTTTTTTAATTTTTCTGGAATTTTAATGATAAAAGCAACCAAACTAAAGTGTTTAGTTGCTTTGTGTTATTTTTTAGGCATCATTTTCTTCGCTTTGGCTGAGTAATCTGTTACCACGACCTTTATCACAGCTACTGGCTTGGTCATTTTCTCGGTGAATTCAAATCTTTTTCCAGTTTGATGTTGCATTAATTGATTTAAAGCGTGTGCTTTTTCATCATGTTTTTCTAAAAGTTCTGCTTTTCCGCGTCCAATATACGATGTAAAGAAGGCACCATACTTACATGGAATTTCATGATTGTAATCAGGTATCACTTCACCTTCAATTTGAATACAAACTTTTGGATTTTGAGCAATCAAATCAAGTTTATGTCCTTGCCTTGCTCCATGCATGTAAAAAATAAATTGATCCTTTTCTTCATCGTATTCATAGCCATAATGAAGAGGAACCACATAAGGAAACTCTTTATCAAAAAGCCCTAAATGTAAAATCATATTTTTCTCAACGATTGCCTGAATTTCTACTAAATCAGTCACTTCTCGGTCACGGCGTCTCATCTCTGGCATAAATCTACCACCAATCCTTTTTTAAACATTATAACAAAAATGTAAGTTTTTTCTGTCGCTGAATTTTCACTATTTTTTCAATCTATATTGCATAGCTATTTTCAATATGTTAAACTAATATCGTTTTGCTAACATTAAAATGTTTAGAATTTCACATATAGGAGTTTTTATGAATCAAGAAAGCTATTTTGATGGTGGCTTACTAAGCTACATTGGACACTGTATCATCGCTACTTTAATTACTATTTTTACACTTGGTATTTGTGCTCCATGGGGAATTTGTATCATGATTAATTGGAAAGTCAAACACACTGTCATCGATGGTCACCGTTTGTACTTTGACGGCACAGCCATGCAACTCTTTGGAAACTGGATCAAGTGGCTACTTCTTACAATTATCACAGTTGGTATCTACTCATTCTGGCTTAACATCAAGTTGGAACAATGGATTACCAAACACACACATCATTTAGATTAATAAAGAATACACGTGCAAAAACTGAACCACGTAAAAAGCTGATAGGAGAATTAAAAGCATGAAAAAATGGTTTTTAGGTTTCATTACCATTATTTGTCTAGTTTTAGTTGGATGTTCTAAAAAGACTGATGAAAAAACGTATTACGATGATAAATTTATGTCATCTCTTGCAAAAGGTTTAGAGTCAAGATGGGCTTACACAGATAGCTGCGACGATGAATCAAAAGAATTCTACACTACTGCTATCAAAAAAGAACTTGACGAAATCGGTGAATATAGCAATCTCTCATTCAAAGATAGTAAATTACAAGAAGAAGCTATTGCTTATATCAACTCATTAAAAGAATGTAATAAAGTTGCTCAAACATTCGGAGCAGATTCATTTTATGAAAAATGGTTTGATGCTTATGATAACAGAACTGAAGTTTTAAATAAAATTAACAAAATCAAAAAGATAAAAGTTTCAAAAGCTAATCAAAAGAATTTAGATGAACTCTTAGCTTCTGGTAAAGAAGTTCAAAACAATAATAATGCAAAAGAACAAGTTCTTAATCTAATTAACTCTTTGTCATTTGCTAAAAACGAAGAAGATTCTTTCGAAGAGTATGCAGAATACACTGCTACTGTAACTAACAACACAGAATTTACAATTGAAGACTTAAGCGTGGTAGCAAAATTAAAAAATGATCAAGGCGTAGTTGTTGATGAAGAATATTTATCTCTTAACAACTGGACACCTAGCGAAACTCGTCAAGTTGAATTTGGGACTGATAAAACATTCTCAACAATTGAATATAGCATTGATTACATTGAAATAAAAGATAATTAAAACTATCCAAAACCCCAGCTAGCATTTTTTCTAGCTGGGGTTATTTCTTTCCTCACTCCACGATTGCTCCCGCAATTTCTTGTGGGGTGATGTTGGTGAAGTATGGTGTGGTGTCAATTGTTTGGAGTTTGGCTAAAATATCATGGTATTCGTAGCGAAGGCCAATGAGTTCTTCTTCAATATCTGAAACGTCTTTGATGCCAAAAAAGTCACCGTAAATTTTAAGACCTGTAATCATCGATTTTTCAACTTTGACGTAGCTTGTAATCTTACCAGCTGGATAGCGAACTGAGCGTTTAATAGTATAATCTGGCGATTTGCCAAAATTCCAATTCCAAGTTGCAAATTGGTTATCGGCTAGATTTTGAATGTTTTCTAAATCAGCTTCAGAAAGAACATACTCCGTCATGTCAGGGTATTGTTCTTTTATTTTGTTAAGTAATTGTTCTGAAAATGCTTCAACAGTCATTTTTTCTGGCAATTCATCTAAGATATTGGTCACACGTGCACGCACTGATTTGACACCTTTTGATTCAATTTTATCCTTTGAAACTTGCAGAGCATTTTCAAGCACCGTCATATCCACGTCAAACAACAGACAACCATGGTGCATCATCCGTCCTTTGAAATAAGCTTGTGCATTGCCACAAAACTTCTTGCCATCAATTTCAAGGTCATTACGACCAGTAAAGGTCGCTGTCACCCCTAAATCAGCTAAGGTTTCAATGACAGGTCTTGAAAAGGTCTTAAAATCAAAGGTTCCTTCTTGTGATTTATTAGAAATAATCGTGTAATTCAAATTATTGAGGTCGTGGTAAACCGCACCACCACCTGACAAGCGACGGACCACATGGATGCCATGCTCATCTGTATAAGCTTTGTTAATCTCTTCAATAGCGTTTTGGTGTTTGCCAATGATAATCGCAGGCTCATTAATCCAAAGAATAAAAAGCTCATCTTCGTCTCGCAATTCACGAAAAGCATAAGCTTCCAAGGCAATATTGTAAGCGGGATTGTGGGACTTGTTAACGATGTATTTCATCTGAAAGCTCCTTCATTTTCATTAGGCTTAGTATATCAGAATCCAATCCCACCGTCTCTTAATTTGCTCATTAATTCTCCCAAGCTTTTCTAAGTCGTCTGACACAATCTGGAATGTCTTCCAAATCAATCTTACTAAATCCAAGAAATAGACTTTCCTGCAAGCAATCGGCTTTTTCTTGCCAAAATTGCATGGTGTCATAAACTCGAACACCTTCTTTTTCTGCACGCTTGATAACATCACACTGGTTGATTTTATCCGGAAAAGTCACCAAAAAATACTGTCCACTGACGTTTGAAGACAATTTTATCGGCGCATTAAACTGCTCAAACTCCTTTTTAAAGGCTTCATAGCGCTTTTTGAAAACATGATTCATCTTGCGAACTAAGCGGTCATAATCACCACTTGATAGGATATTGGCTAGAGCAATCTGATTTAACAGATTGACCGTGCTATTGTAGAGCTTGAATTTTTCTAGAAAACTCTCAGTGAACTGTTCCGGTAAAACCATATAGCCCATACGAAAAGAGGGTGAAAGAATTTTTGAAAAAGTCCCCAGATAAATCACTCGATCCAGATAATCAATTGATTTCAAGGCTGGAATGGGACGTTGGTAATAGCGGAGCTCGCTGTCATAGTCATCCTCAAGAATAAAAGAATTGTGCGCTTCAGCAAAACTCAAGAGTTCACGACGTCTAGAAATCGGCATGATCATACCAAGCGGAAATTGGTGAGATGGTGTGGTGTAAATCATTTCAATCTCAGCATTTCTATCTACCTGCGTCAATTCTAAGCCCTTGTCATCAACGTCAGCAGTTATGATAGGATAGTTATTTTTCTTAAAGATTTCACGCGCCTTGGGATAACTCGGGTCCTCCATCAAGACACTTCTTTTCGTATTCCCTAAAAACTGGCAAATATAATCCAGCGATTGTTGAAGCCCGCTAGTGATAATGATTTGGTCTGGATGACATTTTACCCCACGAATACGCTCCAGATAACGACTGATTTCCTTCCTCAGCTTGTACTCTCCCTGAAAAGGCTGCAAGGTCGACAATTGCTCTGCTTTATCTAGCTCATCAAGGGCATTTTGATAATGTTTTTTCCAAACTTTCTTGGGAAATAGATTACTAGTATGGCTGCTGTTGGTCAAATCGTAAACAATGTGGTCGTCATCAGACTTGGCTTCAGTTTTTGAAATGGGCTCGGTCAAAGTTCTTTCTGACTGAAAAGCCTTTGGCATTTTTAAAACGTAAAAGCCTGCATTTTGACGGCTCTCGATATACCCTTCTAGGGTCAGCTGCATGTAAGCTCGGTCAACCGTATTTCGGCTGACGCTTAGCATTTTTGCTAGGGTTCGTGTTCCTAACAGTTTCTCATCAGGCGCTAAATAGCCCTGCAAAATATCTGATTTTATCTGTTGGTAAATCTGCTGGTACAGGGGACTACTCCCTGCACTGCGATTAAGATGTATCATATTTCCTCCAAAGTGGCACCTAAAAATTTTTAAATACTGGTACTTTTTATTATACCACGTATCCTTTACAATTTAGACTGAGGTGAAAAAATGAAGCAAAATCGTACAAATGATAGCAAATATATTTTCTTAATTTTTCTAGCTATCTGTTTTTTAGCAACTGGTGGCATCTTTGTCAAACTCAGTCCCCTACCACCAATCAACACTGGATTTTACCGTGTTTTATTTTCCATTCCTATGTTGATGCCTTTTCTCAAGAAGTCTGAGTTACAGGCTTTAAACCGCAAACAAATCGCAACAATCGTTTTAGCGGGAGCATTTTTAGCAGGGGATTTGACTTTATGGAATAGCTCATTTTCGTATACTAGTGTGGCTAATGCCAATCTTTTGGTGAATCTTACCCCATTCACTGTTATTCCAGTCAGTTATTTCCTATTCAAAGAAAAAATGACGCCTAAATTTTTGTTTGGCGGTCTCGTTACACTTATTGGTGTGCTGGTTCTCATGGCAAATAAAGTGAGTATGTCTCCAGACCGTCTGCTTGGAGATTCACTGAGTCTTGGCTCATCTGTCTTTTACGCCATGTTTATGATTACAGTTTACAAATTGCGCGATTCGGTAACATCAACCATCATTATGTTTATCAGTGCTTTTGGAACTCTACTGGTACTAGCTACTGTGATTTTCTTTACCGAAGGCTTTTATGTGCCACAGAATTTTGGTGAGCTTTGGCCACTTTTGGCACTAGCTCTCGTCTCTCAAATTTTAGGGCAAGGCTTATTAGCTTATTGTTTGGGAAAAGTAAATGCTTGCCTATCATCCTTAATTACCCTATCTCAGCCAGTCGTTGCCGCATTATACGCTTGGGTAATTTTTAACGAGAACTTAAATCTGCAAACTGTCATCGCCATTTTAATTACATTGACAGGTGTTTACCTTGCTAAAACACAAACATCAACTAACATCGCACAAGAAAAAGCTTAGTCTTTTTAATTGTTACATTCAAAACAGAAACATCCTCAAAACTTAATTCACACTTCAATTTTCATGCTCAACTAAAAAGGATTGCAATAAACACTTAATTGTGACTGCAATCCTTTTTTTATTTTGTGAAAAATTCACCTATAAAGAAGTTGAGAATCTTATCTCGTACTCCTTTTAATCTATACTAACTGGTAAGAACTTGTTGAATCATAGCACAAATAAATGCCAAATTTATCAGTAAATAAACCTGAAGAAATCTGATTTCACCTGGAAAAAGTAACGGAAACTCTTGTGTATTTTCTTTTTTTCGATAATATTTTGAAAAAAAGATACTGATTTCACCAATTAACAAAGAAATAATAAAGAATACATAAAGAAATATTCTATTGTCATAACCATCAGGTATACCATTATTGAAATGTACCACAATTATCTCAGGTGAGAATAAAAATAGAGCCGTTGCAAAGACAAATACTAAAAAATAAAGCAACCTAACATATAAAGAAAATTTGTTCATGTTACACTTCCAATAAACTAGTTAATTTTATAATGTCTAATTTCTTAAAAAGTATACAACTTAAAAATAATTTTTCAAGTGTTAACATTCATAGCACAGGAAAAACTATCTTTCCGGCATGTTATGGATGGCTTGTCCGATAGTGTCTAGGAAGGCTTCGTACATGTTTTCTGAGAAGGTTGGGTGCCCATGGATAGCTTGAGCCACGTCATCAACGGTCAATTCATTTTCCATGATAGTTGCTGCTTCGTTGATGAGCTCCGCGGCTGCTGGTCCAATGATATGAACCCCCAAGATTTCATGGTACTTGCTATCTGCAATGACTTTGACAAATCCTTGGGCTTCATTTGAAGCGATAGCACGTCCATTTCCTGAAAAACTTGATTTGCCAATCAAAATATCACCGTATTGCTTGCGCGCAGCTTCTTCGGTCAATCCGACCATGGCAACTTCTGGATGCGTATAAACTGCTGCGGGAGTGTACTTGAGTTTTGCTTTGCGATGATTATCAGAAAGAGCATTCTCAGCAGCCACTTCTCCCATGCGGTAAGCAGCGTGCGCCAGCATTTTCTGACCGTTGACGTCGCCTGGAGCATAGATGCCTGGTATTGACGTCTCTTGATAATCGTTAACTTTGATACGATTGTCGTCCATCTCTAAGTCGAGATTTTCAAGACCTTTCATCTGTGGCACACGTCCAATAGATAGCAGAGCTTTATCAGCTTGGAGAGTCTCACCATTTGTTAATTTCAAGCTTAAGTAACTTGTCTCATCAATGATTTCGCTCACCCCAACATTTGTCTTAATGGTCATGCCTTTTTTCGTCAAGATGTTTTGCAATTCTTGTGAGATTTCTTTGTCCATTGCTGGAATAATGCGGTCAGCCATTTCGATAACAGTCACCTCAACGCCGTAAGATGCCCAGACCAAACTAAGCTCGATACCAACAACGCCACCACCCATGACAACAAGAGATTTCGGCATCTCACGTAAATCAAGAATCTCATCAGATGTCAAAACACGTGGCGAATCAATGCCAGGAATATTGATACGTGACACTTTGGAACCTGTAGCAAGAATAATTTTGCGCCCTTTGATGATTTCAGAACCGATATGGACTGTTTTATCAGGATTGACTTTGGCAAGTCCATTAAAGATGGCTACTTTATTGGCTTTTAGAAGTGAACGGACACCGCCTGTTAAGGTTTTAACAACCGCATTTTTAAAGTCAACGGTCTTATCCATGTCAATGCTATAATCCGTTGAGACAAGATTAATGCCTCGACCTGCAGCGATTTTAAGGCCGTCTAAAATTTCAGCATTCTTGAGATAAGTCTTGGTTGGGATGCAACCGACATTCAAGCAAGTGCCACCAAATTCTGATTTTTCAATGATAGCAACCTTAGCCCCTAACTGTGCGCCACGAATGGCGGCATAATAACCCGCAGGTCCACCACCGACGACAATCAAATCATATTCATCAGCCGCTAAATCAGCTGCGCTAAAATCTCCAGCTTTAGCAGAAACAGCATTTGGCACTTCAAGACCTGCAGACTCAAGTTGACTAGCAGCTTCCTTGAGACTGACATCTTCAGCAAGCACTTCCCCTTCTGCTCCGATATAGCCAATCACTTCAGTCACTGGCACCACATCACCATCTGGGTGCACGATTTTCAAAAGCAAGCCCGAATCCTCGGCCTCAACTTCAATATTTGTCTTGTCAGACATGATTTCAAGGAGAATGTCACCTTCATTTACAACATCGCCTTCAGCTTTTTTCCACTCAAGAATTTCTCCTTCTTGCATGTCCACACCAAGCTTTGGCATGATAATTTCTACTGCCATAAATTTCCTTCCTTATCTTTTTAATCTCAAATCAGTAGTTGCAAAGGATTTTCCAACAGCGCTTTTAAATCCAACATAAATTTAGCGCCATTCATCCCGTCGACCAAACGGTGATCAATGGTCAAGCTAAGTCCCATAATTGGACGAATCACTACCTGTCCATCAATAGCAACTGGCGTGTCAACAGTCGCAGAAATCCCTAAAATGGCAGAGTTTGGCTGGTTGATAATCGGGTTAAAGGACTTAACTCCAAACATCCCTAGGTTTGTGATAGAGAAAGTTGACCCAGACATATCAGCTGCTTTTAATTTACCAGCTTGCGCTTTCTGAATCACATCTTTTGAGGCAACCACAAAATCAGACAAGGTCATCTTATCAGCACCATGAACAACTGGAACCACCAAACCATCTGGCAAGCCCACGGCAATACCCAGATTAACAAAATGATGCAACTCAATAGCTTTCGCGTCATTAATCAAAGAGGCATTTAAATAACGATGCTCCTCTTTCATCAAGGTCTTCGTAACCGCAAGTCCAATCAGGTCGGTAACAGTCACCTTGTAGCCCGTTTTTGCCATGATTGGCTCAATCAACTGCTTACGAAGCGCCAAAAGATTCGTCATATCAATGTCATAATCAAGCGTGAAAGTTGGAGCTGTAAAGTAAGACTTCGACATGCCTTTTGAAATCGCCTGACGCATGGCAGACATTTTAATCACTTCGATACCATCTGGCACACTGTGAACCTCCTCACTACTCTCATTCTTATCGGCACCTGCTTTAGCAAGGACATCATCTTTAGTAATCTTGCCACTAGCACCAGTTCCAGCGATACCAGAAAGCTCAAGGCCCATATCTGCCGCAATCTTACGAGCAAGCGGCGTGACGCTCACCTTAGCAAACTTCGCCACGTCATCTTTATGAATACGCCCATTTTCACCAGTCCCACTGATGCTATCAAGCACGATTCCACGCTCTGCGGCTAGCTTTCTTGCTGCTGGTGTCGCACGTATCTTACCTTTTTGAAAAATAGCTGGCGCATCAGACGGTTGAGAGAAATCAGCTGATGCTTCCTGAACAGGCTCTAACTGTTCAGCCTGCCCTTCTCCCACCAAATCATCAACGTTTTCCCCTACTGCTCCGATATAGCCGATTACCTCAGTCACTGGCACCACGTCGCCAGCAGGATGCACGATTTTCAGTAGAACACCTGAGTTTTCAGCTTCGATTTCCATATTAGTTTTGTCGGACATGATTTCAAGGAGAATGTCACCTTCGTTCACTACATCGCCTTCGGAAAATTTCCACTCGAGAATTTCTCCCTCTTGCATGTCAACGCCAAGTTTTGGCATGATAATCTCATTTGCCACAGAAAGCACCTCCTTTTAATTCGCGCGCCCGTTTCGAGTCATCTTATAAATAGCCGCTTTAATCTTTTCGACATCAGGTAGGATAGCTTGTTCCAAAACACTGGCATAAGGCACTGGTACATCTTCACTCGCCAAACGCACAATTGGATAATCAAGATAATCAAAAGCTTCGCTTTCTGTAACCTGCGCAGCTATTTCTCCAATAAAACCACCTGTTTTATAAGCGTCATTGACTAACATCAACTTGCCCGTTTTCTTAACCGAATTGATAATCAAATCCTTATCAAGCGGAATGAGGGTGCGAGGGTCAACCACTTCAACGCTAATGCCGTCAGCAGCAACTTCATCAGCAGCTTTAAGAACACGCTCTAACATGCGACCATAAGTCACAATCGTCAAATCAGTCCCTTCTCGCTTAATGTCTCCCTTACCAAGTGGAATGTACTCATCACTATCAAGAGAAACCTCTTCTTTCTTGCCATAAAGTGCCTTAGGCTCCATGAAAATGACAATATTGTTATCTCGAATAGCTGATTTTAAAAGGCCCTTGGCGTCATTTGCAGTACCAGGTGCTACTACTTTTATCCCTGGAATATGTGTCAGCCAAGCCTCCAAAGATTGCGAATGCTGAGCCGCTGAACCGATTCCTGAACCTGATGCTACCCGAAAAGTGACCGGCGTTTTCAACCCACCACCAAACATGTAATTGTTTTTAGCACCATTGTTGACAATGGCATCCATCATAATGGTGATAAAATCCATGAAAGTCACGTCAACAATCGGACGAAGACCTGTAATAGCAGCTCCAATTGCACTCCCAGCAATAGCCGCTTCTGAAATTGGAGTGTCTCTGACACGTTCTGGACCAAATTCTTCAAACATTCCTACAGACGTGCCAAAATCTCCGCCGTAAATTCCGACATCTTCTCCCATGAGAAAAATGGTCTCATCTTTTCGCATTTCTTCTGTCATGGCAAGATTGATTGCCTCGCGCAAGGCCATTTGTTTTGTTTCAGTCATTATTTTTCTCCTCTATTAACGAAAGGCTGCTTAGTCTACCCAGACATCTTCAAAAGCGACTGACAAATCTGGTGCAGGACTATTTTTAGCAAATTCATAAGCCTCATCGACTTCTTTCACCACTTGAGCATCAATAGCATCAAGTTCGGCAATACTTGCTAGCTCATGTTCCGTCAAATAAGTACGGAATTTGACAAGCGGATCTTTTTTCTTCCACTCACCCACCTCTTCTTTGCTGCGATATTTTCCAGCATCAGCTGTTGAATGCCCGAACCAACGGTAAGATTCTACCTCAACAATCGCAGGGCCATTACCAGAACGCACATGTTCCACTGCCTTGCCCATTGTCTCGTAAACTGCTAAAACATCATTGCCATCCTCACAATAAAATCCTGGAATACCATAAGCTTCTGCGCGTGTATAAAGGTGAGGTGTATTTGTCGCACGCTTGATATTCATCGAAATTCCGTAGCGATTATTGATGATATAAAAAATCACTGGGAGTTTCCAAGTAGCTGCTAAGTTGACCGATTCATGAAAAGAGCCTTCGTTGGTTGCCCCGTCGCCAGAAAAAGCCACAACGATATTACCAGTTTTTTGATAATCTTGGGTAATAGCTGCGCCAACAGCAAGGGCATATCCACCACCAACAATCCCATTCGTGCCGTAATTGCCTTTTTCAAAATCAGCCAAGTGCATAGAACCACCGCGACCTTTTGACACACCCGTTGCTTTTCCAGCAAGCTCGGCCATCATTTTATTCAAATCCATATCTTTGGCAATGCTTTGTCCGTGACCACGGTGGTTTGAAAAA
Organism: Streptococcus sp. KCJ4932; assembly: GCF_004352745.1. Taxonomy (NCBI): domain Bacteria; kingdom Bacillati; phylum Bacillota; class Bacilli; order Lactobacillales; family Streptococcaceae; genus Streptococcus; species Streptococcus sp. KCJ4932. The sequence continues at coordinate 40,716 of NZ_SJWW01000003.1, forward strand.
ATAATATCATCGTAAGATAAATGAGCAATCGCTCCAACACTAGCCGCCTCTTCTCCAACAGAAAAGTGCGTCATTCCTTGGACAAAGCCACGACGGACTAGCTTATTAATTCGCATATCAAATTCACGAATACGCTGCATCTTCAGATACATTTCCATATATAGTTCTCGAGACAAAGTCATCTTTTGCCCTCCAAATATCTTTCTTAGTTAGTCCATTAATCATAAGCTATTATGTCTCAAATCACAAATAATTTAACCGCTTTTTTGGAAGCGTTTAAAGAAAAATAAAAAAGACGCACAGCGCGCCTTGGATTAACAAGATTTCTAAAATTAGTCGGCCAATAAAAAAAGCAAGCGGCCGGGAAAACCACTTGCTTCGGAGTTATATGAAAAGTTTTTAGGATGGTTATATTATATGATTTTCTTTATTAAGCTGCATCCGTCTTAAGACCTATTTTCATTTTTTAGGCATTTCTTTAAACGTATTGACTTATCTGCAAAAAGTTTTACAATGATAGCAGCAAAGAAAGAATTAGATGGGAGATTAGTTTTTGTTTCAGCACTATAAAATTATTCAACGCTTAATTCATATCCTGTCAGCTCTTGTCTTTATCGTTTCGTGTGCCTGTATTTTCTGGCTATATCAGCACGGTTATCTGACCAATCAGGAAAAAATTCAAGCACTCATCGGTCAGGATAAAGTCTGGGGAGCAATCATGTTCACCATCTTCCAGATGATGCAGGTTGTCGTTCCTATCGTTCCTGCTAGCCTTACTATGATGCTTGCTGTCATGACTTTCCATCCTCTTGTTGGCGTTTTGACAAGTTGTATCGGCATTATTATTGGGACAATGATTTTGTTTTTACTGACACGTTGGTATGGAAAGCGTTTCTGCCTTCTTTTCATCAAAGAAGCCACACTAAAAAAATACGAATCCTTGATTGCTGGACACAAATCTTTTACCGTGATTTTCATTATTTGTATGCTTCTACCTTTTGCCCCTGCAGACTTACTGGTTATGTTAGCAGCTCTCAGTAACATGCCGTTTAAAACCTTCGCTAGAATCATCATCTGCTGCAAACCCATCTCAATTATTGGTCACATTTTACTGCTTTTTTATGGTGGTGAATGGGTCATTCATATCATCTAAGTTCTGGGATTTTTTCTTAGAACTTTTTAGTTATTTTTACAGCGCAAACGTTTGCATTATTTGAACTTTCTGCTAAAATAAAAGAAAAAGTCTTTCTCTTTGAGGTACTCTATCATGACAAATGAAACTTTGATGCAATACTTTGAATGGTATTTACCAAATGACGGTAAACACTGGAAACGTTTGGCAGCCGATGCTTCTCATCTTGCCCAAAAAGGTATCACCAAAATTTGGATGCCCCCTGCTTTTAAAGCGACGCATGATGGTGATGTGGGCTATGGCGTCTATGACCTTTTTGACCTAGGTGAATTTAACCAAAAAGGAACCGTTCGAACAAAATACGGAACAAAAGCTGATTACCTAGAAGCTATTTCAGCTCTTAAAAATAATGGTATTGAGCCTTTAGCTGACGTCATTTTAAATCATAAGGCTGCTGCTGACCACACCGAAACCTTTAAGGTTGTTGAAGTTGCTCCAGAAGACCGAACAAAGGTTCTCAGTCAGCCTTTTGAAATTGAAGGGTGGACAAATTTTACCTTTGAGGGTCGCCACCGTGCCTACAACGACTTTGAATGGCATTGGTACCACTTTACGGGCACAGACTATGATGTCAAAACTGGTAAAACTGGCATTTTCCAAATTCAAGGAGACAACAAAGGTTGGGCAAACCAAGAATTGGTTGACGGTGAAAATGGAAATTACGATTACCTCATGTATGCCGACCTAGATTTCAAACATCCAGAAGTCATCAAAAATATCTACGATTGGGCAGATTGGTTTGTTGAAACAACTGGAGTTAAGGGGTTCCGTTTAGACGCCATTAAGCACATCGATTCTTTCTTCATGGGAAACTTTATCCGTGATATGAAAGCCAAGTACGGCAATAGTTTCTATGTTTTTGGTGAATTTTGGAACGGTGATGAAAAGTCAAATAATGATTACCTAGCAAGTACTGATTATCGGTTTGATTTGGTCGATGTTCGCCTCCACCAAAATCTCTTTGAAGCAAGTAAAGCCAAGGAAACTTATGATTTACGTCAGATTTTCGAGCAAACCTTGGTGAAAAATCATCCAGATTCTGCTGTTACGTTTGTTGATAATCATGATACCCAACGTGGTCAAGCACTGGAATCAACTATCGAAGAATGGTTTAAACCAGCAGCTTATGCTTTGATTCTGCTTCGACAAACTGGACTTCCTTGCATTTTCTACGGAGATTATTACGGCATTTCGGGACAATTTGCTCAGGAAAGCTTCCAAACTGTCATTGATAAATTGCTTGAACTTAGAAAAAACGCCGTTTATGGTCAAGAACTAGATTACTTTGACCAAGCTAACTGTATAGGCTGGACTTGCCTTGGAGATGACAAACACCCTACTGCTCTTGCTGTTCTCATCAACAATAGTAAATCCACATCAAAGCGCATGTTTGTTGGAGAAAAATGGGCTGGTAAATTGTTCACTGATGCTCTTGGCAACCAAACTGAACATGTCCAAATCGATGAGCAAGGCTATGGCGATTTCCTAGTCGGTGAAAAATCAATCAGCACTTGGATACCACTAACAAAATAATGATCTAAAAAAAGCGATTAGAAAATATTTCTAATCACTTTTTGCATATTTATATTTATGTAACAAAACAAATGGTCTATCCTGCTTGTGCTGTTTGCATTTGATAATAAACGCCTTGTTTTGTCATTAATTCATCGTGGGTACCGTATTCTACGATATCACCATCAACCATTACTAAGATACAGTCGGCTGATTGAATCGTTGACAAACGGTGAGCGATGATAAAGCTTGTACGACCTTTCATCAATTTTTCAAAGGCTTCTTGAACAAGGATTTCTGTGCGAGTATCGATAGATGATGTCGCTTCGTCCAAAATCAAGATTTTTGGTAATTTCACAAAAATACGAGCGATGGTCAAAAGCTGACGTTGACCTTGTGACAATGACGCTCCCGCATCAGACAAGTATGTATCATAACCATTTGGCAATTGACGAATGAAGAAATCTGCGTTGGCTGCTTTTGCTGCTGCAATCACTTCTTCACGAGTAGCCTCTGGATTACCATAAGCGATGTTATCATGAATTGTTCCGACTTTTAACCAAGTCTCTTGCAGAACCATCCCGATTTGTTGGCGGAGCTCTTCAACTGAGTAATCAGCCATTGACACGCCATCAAGGTAAATTGCACCCTTATCAACTTCGTAGAAACGCATCAAAAGATTAATCAAAGTTGATTTACCAGCACCAGTCGGCCCAACGATAGCAACTTTTGAAGCGGCAGGGATTGAGAGATTCAAATGATTAATCAAAGTTTTCTGTGGTGTGTAACCAAATGACACATCTTTAAATTCAATTTGTCCTTGAATCTTATCAGCCTCAAGCTGTGCTTTTACTGGAAGTGGCTCGTATTCTTCATCTAAAATATCGTAAAGTCGTTCCGCACAGGCAATGGCACCTTGCAATTCAGACAACACTGATGAAATATCATTAAATGGTTTGGTATATTGAGTGACGTAATTCAAGAAAGTTGTCAATTGACCAACGGTAAAGGCACCTGACATGATACGGAGAGCCCCGACACCTGCAAGCAAAGCGTAAATCAAACTATTGATAAAGCGTGTTGATGGGTTAACCGTTGATGAATAGAAAATGGCACCTTGTGAATAGTCCGCATAAGTATCATTGATTTCTGTGAAAGTATCAATCGCTGCTTCTTGCGCATTAAAGACATGCAAAAGACTTTCTTGACGAATCATCTCTTCAATGTACTGCGTTTGGCGACCACGAGATTTAGTTTGTTTTTGATACAAATGATAGCTCTTATTAGCAATAAAGCGTGCTAAGAAAAGAGATAAAGGTGTCAAAATAAGCACCAAACCAAGCATCAATAAATCAATGTCAGCCATTGTCACGATAGTAATGATAATTGTCAAAACCCCAATGAAAAATTGGTTGAAGACCATCAAGAGACCATTACTTAATTGCTCAGCGTCAGTTGTGACACGACTGACCAAATCACCAGAGCTTTTCTTATCCAAATAAGAAATCGGCATTTGGTTCAATTTTGCCATAACTCTTTGACGAAGATCATAGATATAACCAAAGGTCAAACGATTGTAAATCAATGGATTCAACCACTGAACCAAAGTATTTAGACCAATGACAATTGCCATTTTCGTGATAATCGGGATAATCAAGGTCAATGATTTTGGTGATAACACCACGTCAACTGCATTACCAATTAGGACAGGAAGGTAAACCGTTAGAGCCACTTGGGCAATTGTTCCAAGAGTCGCTCCAATCACAAGTCCCTTTTGAGAAAGAAGTTCTTTAAACAAACGACGACTTGTATCAGATTGTTTTCTAGCTTTCATCTTCTAGTCCTCCTTTCCTTTTTGGTGTTGTGAGTAATGGATGTCTCGGTAAAGCTCATTAGTTGCAAGCAATTCATCGTGACTAGCAAATCCTAGTTGATGTCCCTTATCCAAAAGCAAAATCTTATCAGCAGCCTTCAAACTATTAGTACGTTGTGAAATCAAAATCAAAGTTGTATCACTCAATTGCTCATGAATAGCAGTCAATAATTTTGATTCTGTCAAGTAATCAAGGGCTGATGTAGAATCATCCAAAATAAGAAGCGGAGCTTTTTGAACAATAGCACGCGCAATCGTCAAACGTTGACGTTGTCCTCCAGAGAAATTACGGCCAAAGGCTTCAACTGTCGCATCTAACTGTCCTTCTTTTTCAGAAACAAAATCACTCGCTTGTGCAATATCCAAAGCTTTCCAAAGCGTCTCATCGCTCACATCACCCTTCATTCCTAGAGTTAAGTTAGAACGAATCGTACCTTGGAAAAGCTCGGCTTTTTGCGGCACCACATTGACCCATGAGCGCCACTCACCTAAGGTTTTAGGCGATTTTTGATTTTGGAAAATGGCTAAGCGACCTTCCTGAGGTGTGTAGAGATGTGTAAGGAGTTCAACTAAGGTTGATTTCCCTGAACCAGTTCCCCCAATAACTCCTAAAAAGTCACCTGGATTTAGTTGAAAATCAATGTGTGATAGTGATGGTTCTGCTGCTGTTGGATAAGTGAAGCTCATATCACTCACGCTAACCGCAAAATCAGATGTCATTTCTTCAAGCTCAGTCGACAAGTCTTCAGACTCTTTTTCAAAAACTTCTGTGATACGTTTAGCACTGATAAATGATTGGTTAAGAGAGGTTACAAGCATTGTCATCTTAAGCAATTCAGTCAAAATTTGCAAAAGGTAGTTAACCAAGGCAATCAACATTCCTTGAGAAAGAAGACCTTTACCGATTTGGATATTTCCTTGCCAAATCACAAGAACCAAAGTGCTATTAACCACAAGGTAAGTCAGTGGAGTTACCAAACTTGATAAGCGCCCCGCTTTTAATTGCAAGTCAGTGTAGTTTTGGTTAGCAGCCGCAAATTCTCTTTCTTCTTTGTCCACTTGACCAAAAGCTCGAATAACACGAACCCCTTCCAACTGCTGACGTGTCATGTTAACAATCTTATCTGTTGCACGACGAATGCTAGCATAAATTGGATTCAACAGATGTGACATGGTAAAGACAATCATAAATAAAATGGCAACCATGACCAAAAAGTCGATAGTCATCTTAGGGCTGATATTAAAAGCCATGATGATGGCACCAAAGACAATAATCGGCGCGCGTAAGAAAAGACGCAAGAATTGGTTAATTCCTGTTTGGATTTGGTAAGTATCGCTGATTAAGCGTGTTACCAAACTTGAAGTTGTCAGTTTATCACGGTCTTCCTTACTCAAGCCCATGATTTTTTTAAACAAATCTTTGGTCAGCTGACGCGTATAGCCAACTGCGGCTTTTGAAGAAAAGTATTGTGCGGTAATCGCCACAATGACACCGACAACAGCGAATAGGAACAAAAGTCCAATCATCAAAACAAGATTCATCTTGTTATTGCTTGGAATAATCGTATCAACGATTCGCGCAATGATAATAGGAACTAATAATTCAAAAGATGCTTCAAACAATTTGAAAAGGGGACCTAAGATAGTCTCTTTAAGGTACCCTTTGAAATAACGACTTAAATATTTCATATTTCTCTTTTTTAATAGAGATATTAAACTCTAAACCTTACTATTTTAAAATAAGCTCATTAATTCAATCAAATATAAATTAAAATGAACCTCACGCGAGTAGTAAATATTACCACCATTTCGATATAGCTGTCCACCTGAAATCAAAGCCAGAGGATGATAGTAAAAATAAGATTCACCAGTCGTGTTACCAAGACTTGGAGCTACTACATCGCGTGAATAAGTTTTAGCTAAAGTAATTGTATTTTTACTACCGTGCCTTGCAACATAATCAATATAAGATGTTCCAAAGTTATAAGCTTGAACAGCTGTCCAAACATCTACTCCTGCCTCATGGGCTAAAGAAAGATTTTCTGAAAGGACTGTGACCCCTTGGCGAATACTCGTTTTACTATCAGTGATGGAATTAGCAACGCCGTCTGAACTTTCACTAGATTGCATAACGTCGCCATCATTTCCCTTTGTTTCTGTGTAAATCATTGCCAAGACCAACTCAACGTTGGCTGTGGTGTCATTATCGTCTAAAATCTCTTTGACCATGCTTTTATACTGCAATACATTATGAACATTTTCATGAGTGACGTAAACTTGGTAGCCACAGAAAATGACAAATGCCAGTACAATCAGGCGTTTTAAGAACTTAAACATTATTTATTTTGAATATCCTCTATATTTTTAATCAAGATGGAATAGGTTCCATTTGGATTTTGAATAAATTCAACCGACTCAGCGTCTTCATAAACATTATTAGGAACAATCAATTGAATACCATTTGACAGTGATAATTTTTGATTCTCTAATTTTTTCGTTTGGCGCGAATGGTCAATGTCTGAGACCTGAATTGGCTCTGGGATGCTCTCTTTCAACTCATCAACAAAGGTTAAACGAGCTGTTAAATTATTGTCAAAGAGTTGATCTGCCAATTTTTCAGGTGATAATTCTTGCTCTTCTTCCAAATTTTTATGAATAGCTGCTTTCATTTTAGATTGGAAAGCAAAATCATCTTGTTGGAAGTTTTCAGCAATTTTTTGGGCTGCTTGTTCCACCATTTTAATCGATTTTTTGACCGACTGTTCAGGCTGAACTTGCAAGAGATTCTCTGAGAAATAGTTGGCAAAGCTACCATTGTGCTTAATGCGTTTTTCAATCAAATAATAATGATGGTTAACACGATTAATCACCAAGGCTTCATCTGGTGTTTGAGCCGCAGATGGGTAATTATTTTGTGTGATTTTAATCGGACTTTCACTGTCACTTGAGATATGCGTGAAATTTTCTCTTAACGCAACACGAAGGAAAGCAAAATGCTCAACACCGTCTTTATCAAATTGGATGAAGACCAAATCATTTGTCTTTTGATTATCAGAAATGACAAACTCTTCTTTCCAAAGCTGAGCGATTTTAACGGATGATTCCATCAAATCATCACTCAAATAACTAAGAAAGACATTGTCTTCTGAGAACGTTCCACGTTTGGCTTCATCTGAGAAAACTTTGCTTAATTTTTTACGAAAATACTCATCAATACGCGGCGTAATCGTCAATAACTGATCTGACAAAATCAATTCCGTATCATTTGGCGTAAATTGATGAATAACAATGCGTTTAATATACAAATCAATCATGGTTAAGTCTGTCTGAACACTTAAAAGTGTTCAGCTGTTCGTTAATAAAGTGGGAAAGCATCTGTCAATGCTTTAACCTCACGACGAACCTCCTCTAAAATAGTTTCGTTTTGATAGTTTTCAAGAGCTTTTACAATCAATTCAGCAATAAGGCATGATTCTTTCTCACCCATTCCACGACTGGTAATGGCTGGTGAACCAATACGAATACCAGATGTCTTAAATGGTGACAAGGTTTCAAATGGAATTGAATTTTTGTTGAGCGTAATGTTAACAGACTCAAGAATATTTTGTGCCAATTTTCCATTTTCAACCACTTTAGTCACGTCAACCAAAAAGACGTGGTTATCTGTACCGCCTGAAATGACACGGAAATCAGAGTGTTGATTAAAGACATCAGCCATAGCAGCTGCATTTTTAATCACCTGTTCACCGTATTCTTTGAAAGCTGGATCCAGCGCTTCTTTTAGAGCGACAGCTTTTCCAGCAATCACATGCATCAATGGACCACCTTGAAGACCCGGAAAGACTGCAGAATTAATCTTCTTAGCAATAGCTTCATCATTTGTCAAAATGAGTCCGCCACGAGGGCCACGAAGGGTTTTGTGAGTAGTTGTCGTTGTCACATGAGCATATGGGACTGGACTTGGGTGATGACCAGATGCCACAAGACCAGCAATGTGGGCCATATCAACCATTAGATAAGCACCAACGCTGTCTGCAATCTCGCGAAATCTCGGAAAATCAATAATACGTGAATAAGCTGATGCCCCAGCAACGATTAACTTAGGTTTGACTTCCTTAGCCAAATCTGCCAATTTATCATAATCGATACGTTCTGTGACAGGGTCAACTGAATAAGAGATAAAATGGTATGTTTTTCCTGAAAAGCTGACTGATGCCCCATGAGTCAAGTGACCTCCCGCAGCCAAATCCATTCCTAAGACAGTATCCCCAGGTTGGATTAAAGCCATGTATGCTGCGGCATTAGCTTGACTTCCTGAATGCGGTTGAACATTGGCAAACTTAGCACCAAACAATTCTTTGGCACGTTCGATAGCCAAATTTTCAACCACGTCCACACAATCAGTACCGCCATAATAACGTTTGCCAGGATAACCTTCGGCATATTTATTTGTCAGTACTGTTCCTTGAGCTGCCATAACAGCTTTAGAAACAACATTTTCAGAGGCAATGAGTTCAATGTTATTTTGTTGACGAACTTCTTCCGCATGGATAGCTTGCCAAAGTTCGGTGTCAAATGCTTCGTAGTTTTCCTTGTCAAAAATCATATCCTTATCTCCTTTTGATAAGATCAAGTCACAATCTTCTCTCGATTGTAAAAGCCGAAACAGTATCAAATAAATTCCAAATCTAATCTTTTGCAAACGTCAACTCAGGGACACGCGCCAACAAATCTTCTTTTGTAATAGCTCCCTGACGTAAAATACGTGCAAAATCACCAGACAAATCCAAAATTGTCGAGTCAACACCAGTGATGGCAGCATCGTCAGCAAGCCCTTCAACTGAGTTGCCAAACTGCTTCTGAATTTGTACAAAAACTTTGCCACTTTCTTGACCAGAAATATTGGCTGACGGTCCAATGAGAGGACCGGTCTCTTTAATAAGTGCCAAAGTCTGCGGGTGTTTTGGAATTCTAAAACCAATTGTTGATAAGCCAGAATTGATCCAAGCTGGCACACGGTCATTTGCCTGTAAAATAATGGTTAACGGTCCAGGTAAAAAAGCATCATACAGTTTTTTAAGATAAGATGGCTGATTTTTGGAAAAAGCTAAAATTGTCTCATAATCTGCCACATTAAGATTCATGGCTTTGTCTTTAGGACGACGTTTTAAGTGATACACATGTTCAACTGCTTCATCATTCATGGCTTGTGCAAAAAGCCCATAGACGGTTTCTGTCGGCAAAATCACCGCACCACCCGTTTGAAGTATTTCTTCCAAATTAGCCATTATCCATCACGACCATTCTATCTTTACCAAATATGTCTTCTAAGACACGGACACGTTTTTGTGGGAAATGTTTGCTAAGCAAAGCACGCAAACCATCTCCTTGCTTGTAGCCAATTTCAAAATAAAGTTTACCATTTTCTGATAAATGCTCACCAGCACCTTCGATAATTTGACGGTAAATAGCAAAGCCATCCTCGTCCGCAAAAAGCGCCAAGTGAGGTTCAGAAGCAAGAACATTCACCCCAACTTCATCCTTATCATCATAAGCAATATAAGGCGGGTTTGAAATAATCACATCAAAAGTCCCTGTAATCTGGCTAAAAACATCTGATGCCACAAAATCAAGCGACACTTGATTGAGCTTACTGTTTTCTTCAGCCAATTGCAGAGCAGCTTGCGAGATATCTGAGGCTGTAACTTGCCAGTCAGGTCGCGCAGACTTAAGTGAAATGGCAATAGCTCCGCTGCCCGTTCCAATATCTAAAACACGTAAATCTGCTTTACCATTTTCCTTTAAAACCAAATCAACCAATTCTTCCGTTTCAGGTCTCGGAATCAAGACACGCTCATCAACCGCAAGCTCCAAATCACGAAAATAAGCTTTTCCAGTGATGTACTGCGGTGAACGATGATCTTCTAGCTGACCCATGATTGACTCAAGGAGCTTCTGATCTGATTCAGTCACTTCTTTATTTTGATGTAAGATGAAATCAAGAAGACTCCAGCCCTTTAACTCACGAAAAACGTAAGTGAGGTTTTCTGGATCTTCTCCAATTTCTTGTAAGTTTTTTTCTAGTTGGCTGATTGTTTCAGCGTAGTTCATTATTTATTTAACTCTTCTAGTTTCTTAGTTTGATCAAAAAGAATAAGCGCATCAATCACTTCATCCAATTTACCTGACAAAATGCTATCAAGTTTTTGCAATGTCAAACCAATACGGTGGTCTGTCACACGGTTTTGTGGGAAGTTATATGTACGGATACGTTCTGAACGGTCACCAGTACCAACTGTTGATTTACGTTCAGCATCTTGTTCATCTTGAGCGATTTGAGCAAAGTGGTCAGCGACACGCGCACGGATAACTTTCATGGCTTTATCGCGGTTCTTTTGTTGTGTACGTTCTTCTTGCATTTCAACTTTGATACCAGTTGGAATGTGAACCATACGAACGGCAGTCGCAACTTTGTTGACGTTTTGTCCACCAGCACCTGATGCGTGGTAGATATCTACACGCAAATCTTTTGGATCGATTTCGTATTCAACTTCTTCTACTTCTGGCATAACAAGGACAGTAGCTGTTGATGTGTGAACACGACCTTGGCTTTCAGTTACAGGGACACGTTGCACACGGTGAGCACCTGATTCATATTTCAATTTAGAATAAACAGATTGACCTGATACCATGACAACAACTTCTTTGATACCACCGACACCATTGTATGAGGCTTCCATAACTTCAAATTTCCAGCCTTGGCTTTCAGCGTATTTTTGGTACATTTGAAGAAGGTCACCAGCAAATAGAGCAGCTTCATCACCACCAGCGGCACCGCGAATTTCCAAAATGATGTTCTTATCATCGTTAGGGTCTTTTGGTAAAAGAAGAATTTTAAGTTTTTCTTCGTAATCTTCTTTTGCTGCTTTTGATTCTTTGAGTTCTTCTTTTGCCATTTCTTCAAGTTCTGGATCGCCACCAGCATCTTTAATCATTTCTTCGGCATCTTCGATGTTTTGAAGAACTTTTTTGTATTCACGGTAAACGGCTACTGTTTCACGCGTGCTTGCTTCTTCTTTTGACAAAGCCATGAAACGTTTTGTATCACTAACGACATCTGGGTCACTTAGTAATTCTCCTAATTCCTCATAACGGTCTTCGACCGCTTGTAGCTGATCATAAATGTTCATGTGTGTTTGTTATCCTCTCTCTTACAAATTCATTTCTTATTTTTCAGTTGAAATCATGGGATTAAAATAGTGTTTACGGCAAACAGGGATGTAAGTTTCATTTCCACCAATTTGAATTTGGTCTCCCTCGTAAACCGGTTTTCCATTTTCAGTTCGCAAAACCATTGTGGCTTTTTTTGAGCAAAATTGGCAAATGGTTTTAATTTCATCAATTTTATCTGCTAAAAGCAGTAGGTATTTTGAACCTTCGAATAATTCATTCTGAAAATCATTTTTTAACCCAAAAGCCATCACAGGGACTTCTAGTTCATCAACTACACGAGCTAATTCATAGACATGCTTTTTCGTTAAAAACTGACATTCATCAATAAGAACACAATAAGGTTTCTCTGGTAAAGCTTTGACGTAAGCAAAAACATCCATCTCATTAGTAATTGCAATAGCTTCACGGCGCATACCGATACGACTAGAAACAACACCATAACCATCACGTGTATCAAGTGCTGAAGTCATGATGACAACAGGTTTTCCTTGTTCTTCATAGTTATGAGCTACTTTCAAAATTTCAATGGTCTTACCAGAATTCATGGTTCCATATTTATAATAGAGTTGAGCCAAAAGTGACAATCCTACCTTCTACTAATATTCTACTATTCTACCATAAAATCGCTCATGGATAAACAAGTAGGATAAGCAAATTAACCAGACAAAAACGTCTACACCCCACCAGACTAAGTATTTGACCAACAAAAAAAGCTAAAGCAAAATTTGCTTTAGCTTTTATCACAAAATGTGATATCGGTAACCAACACTATTGAATAACAAATCAACGCACTAAAGAGCGACTAAAACGCCACTCCTTGTGCTGTTAAGTTGTTAATGCTCACTGAAAATTATAACACAGCAAGTCATGTAAATTTGATGACACTTTATTAAAAGAATCACGATTATGTTACAAAAATATTTAAGAAACAGTATTGACGAAGGAAAAACAATGGAGTATCTTATAACATGTTATAAAAAAACATACAAAGGAAAGTCAAAGTGAAATTTATTATAATCACAGCACTATTAGCCATCTTCATTGCTTTATATGCTGGAGATAAAAATAATCAATAGTTTTATGTGCAAAGAATGAATCACGTTAAAAGTTGAAAATATGGAGAAAAAGAAAATGGCATTGTTTGGAAAAACAAAAGAAGAAAAAACTGAAGCTTACCTTGAAGCGCGTGGCGTTAAAGGTTTATCTCAAGATAGTTATGCTCAAGTTCAACGTATTGCAAATGAAATGGCCGGCAACGGGCTTATCAAAGCTGGGCTAGCGCTTTCGTTTAACAACGGCGTTGACCAAACTAAACTTTCTTATTTGTCTGCATTAGTAGAACAAAACTGGCTTTTAATTAATCAAAATCAACAGATTATTGACGAACTTAAAAAATTTAATAGTAAGTAAGAGGTACAATCATGAAAGTTGGATTTCGAAAACCGAGTTTAAAGAAGAGCTTGAAAGCTCGTACTACTGCTAAATGGAAAAGACAAGCTAAAAAAGCTATCATTCCAGGATATGGGAAGAAAGGTTCAGGTTGGATTAAAAATCCGAAAAAAGCAGCTTACAACAAGGTCTATCACAAAACAACCTTTGGCTTGTCAGACATTTTAAAACTCTTCAAATAAATTTGTCTCAAGAACACTATTTTAGCAAGATACGGAAATCAAGTTAGCCTTGAAACTTTCTAAAAATTTCCTGAATTTTCCTGCAAAATATGCTACAATGTTACTATTAAATGATTAAAAAGGAGACTCTTATGCCATTCGTAAAAATCGATTTGTTTGAAGGTCGTACTCAAGAACAAAAAGTTGAGCTTGCTCGTGAAGTAACTGAAGTTGTTTCACGTATTGCTAAAGCTCCAAAAGAAGCAATCCACGTTTTCATCAATGACATGCCAGAAGGTACTTACTACCCACACGGCGAAATGAAAAAGAAAAACTAATTTTTCATAGCAACTATGCTTGAGGCGATTGTCTCAAGCTTTTTTACTGACTTAGAAATTGCTTTTTTGACCAGAAAACATTATGCTAAAACTAAGAAATTTTCAGGAGGAAAAGCATGCAACTTAGCCATAGTATTCAGATGATGGGAACTACTATTGATATCTTAATTGATTCTGACACCCCAAAAGAGCACATCGCCGAAGTGTGTCGTCTGCTTACACTTTATAAAAATCGCTTTAGTGCTAACGATGCTGATTCAGAGCTCATGGTCATCAACGACAACTCTAGCATCGCTCCTGTCACTGTTCACCCAGATTTATTTGATTTAATTGCGATTGGAAAAAAGCATAGCTTAGCAACTCCTAGTAACCTCAACATTGCTATTGGTCCTTTGGTACAAAGCTGGCGCATTGGTTTTGACGACGCTAGAGTTCCTAGTCCTCAAAAAATTCAAAAAGCGCTAGCCTTATCTAAACCAGAAAATATTATATTAGATGCGACTAAACAAAGTGTCTTTCTAAGCCAAAAAGGCATGAAAATCGACCTCGGCGCTCTTGCTAAAGGTTATATCGCTGATAAAATCATGGATTACTTAAAATCAGAAAAAGTCACTTCTGCCATGATTAACCTTGGTGGAAATGTCCTTGTTTACGGCGATAATCCAAGAAACGATAAAGGCATCTGGCGAATTGGCATTCAAAATCCTCAAAAACCAAGAGGCAATCATATCGGGATTTTGACTCTCAAAAATCAATCTGTCGTCACTTCAGGTATTTACGAACGTCGCCTAAAAGCTGGAAATAAAGAATACCACCATATTTTTGACCAAAAAACTGGCTATCCTATCGAGACCGAAATGGCAAGCCTTACCATCGTTTCTGATTTGTCTGTTGATTGCGAAATCTGGACGACACGACTCTTTGGTCTTCCTGTCATGCAAGCTCTAGCAACTATTCAAGCCACTCCGCATATAGAAGGCATTCTCATCACTAAAGATAATCGTTTAGCTTTGACAAATGGCTTACGCTCCCACTTTCAACTTCTAAGATAAAAGAAAAACACATCTAGGAAAAATCCTAAATGTGTTTATTTATGTCTAAACGCTTATTTTTTTGGTTTTCCGTTTAAAATCAAATTAAGAACAACAGCAAATAATGCAGCAATAACAATACCATTTGTTAAGAACATTTGAACTGTATTTGGAAGGCTAACAAAGAGATTTGTTCCGTTAAAACCAACTCCACAAGCGATTGAAACCGCAGCAATGATAAAGTTGTATTCGTTTTTTTGGAAATCAACTTGATTGAGCATTTGAATCCCTTGCAGAGCAACCATACCGAAAAGTACAATCATAGCACCACCAAGAACTGGACTTGGAATCATTTGTGCCATTGCACCGAATTTTGGAAGAAGCCCAAGAATCACAAGGAACAAAGCTGTATAGTAAATTGGACGACGTGTTTTGATTCCTGAAATACGAACCAAACCAACGTTTTGTGAGAATCCAGTATATGGGAAAGTATTGAAAATACCTCCAAGAAGAACGGCTGCACCTTCTGCACGGTAACCGTTACGAAGACGTTTGCTGTCTAATTTTTCACCAGTCAAATCTGACAATGCAAGGTAAACACCAGTTGATTCAACCATTGAAACAGTTGCAATGATACACATCATAATGATTGATGTGATTTCAAATTTTGGTGCGCCAAAGTAGAATGGCTGTGGAATGTGAACAAGCGGTGCGTTAGCGACTACTGATGTATCAACCAAGCCCATAAAGGCAGCCACAATCGTTCCACCAATTAAACCAATCAAAATGGCAATTGATTTAATGAAGCCTTTAGCAAAAATATTAACCGCAAGAACAATCGCAATGGTTACAAGAGCCAAAATCAATGATTGTGCTGTTGGTTTGTCTGAGTTATCACCCATGTTACCGATAGCAACTGGAATCAAAGTCAAACCAATAGTTGTGATGACAGAACCAGTAACAACTGGTGGGAAGAAATCAGCAATTTTTGAGAAAATGCCAGAAATCAAAATCACATAAATACCAGAGACAATCAAAGCACCAAACATGTAACCAGAACCTTGTTTAGCCCCAATGATTGATAACGGTGCAACAGATTGGAAGGCACAACCAAGAACAACTGGAAGTCCGACACCAAAGTGCTTACGTAACTGCAATTGCAAGAATGTAGCAACCCCACACATGAAAATATCAGTTGAAATGAGGTAAGTTAATTGTTCAGCTGAATAGTTGAGGGCGCTGGCAATCATGATAGGAACCAAGATTGACCCTGCATACATGGCAAGTAAATGTTGCAAACCTAGAATAGCGGCTTGTGAGTGTTTTTGTTCATTCATTTCCATATTATGCATCAGCCTCCATAAAGACAACTTGACCATCTTTAAATTCTTTGATTCGAGCTAGAGACGTTACAGGAACACCTGTTTCTTCAAGTAATTTACGACCTGTTTGGAAAGATTTTTCAATCACAATACCGATACCAGCAACTTTTGCACCAGCTTGACCAATAATTTCAAGTAGCCCTTTAGCAGCTTGTCCATTTGCCAAGAAATCATCAACGATAAGAACAGTGTCGTCTTCTGACAAGAATTTACTTGCGATTGATACTGTGCTTGTCACGCGCTTAGTAAATGAATAAACTTCTGCTGTTAAAATACCTTCTGTCATTGTGATATTTTTAGCTTTTTTAGCGAAAATCATTGGAACGTTCATGGCTTGTGCCGTATATAAAGCTGGTGCAATACCAGATGCTTCAATTGTAACTACTTTTGTGATACCAGCGTCTTTATAAGCTTCCGCAAGAACTTTACCAATTTCTTGCATGAGTTCATAGTCAACTTGATGAGTGAGGAAACTATCTACTTTCAAGATATCCTCACCCAAAACATTACCATCTTTTAAGATGCGATCTTCCAATAATTTCATGGATTCTCCTTTTGAAAAATTTTTAAAATCGGATTGTTAAAACAAACAACTTACTATGAAACTTTTCAAGCGTCATTAAACAAAGACAGATTGTATAAAAAGAGGTGTTTACGAATTGTAAACACCTCTTGCAAAACTCAGTCACATTTTTACAGGTATGCAAAAATGTTTTCTCAGACAGCAACTGAGAATTGACTTATTGTTAGACATTACGGTGTCTTGTAGAAACGCTACGCCTATTCGTAGCATAAATAAGTAATATTGAATTTTAACCATCACATTAATGATAGAACTATTGTATCATTTTAAACTTGGATTTCAAGATGACATTGGTCCTATTATTAAAGAAGTAATATTCTGAAAATAACGACAACTTTCCTGTTCTAAATTGAATCACCATTCCAGATTGAATTTTTAACGATAACATAATCAACACGTGTCAAGGCATGCAAATCACGACCACCAGCGTATGAAATTGAGCTTTGAAGATCTTCTTGCATTTCAACAAGTGTGTCTTTCAGATGTCCTTTGACAGGGAGTAAGATTTTCTTACCTTCAACGTTTTTGTGTTCTCCTTTTTGGTACTCAGAAGCAGAACCGTAGTATTCTTTATATTGTTTTCCATCTACTTCTACCAATTTTCCTGGGCTTTCTAAGTGTCCAGCAAAGAGAGAACCAATCATAACCATTGTCGCACCAAAACGAATAGATTTGGCAATGTCACCGTGAGTACGAATACCACCATCAGCGATAATTGGTTTACGAGCTGCTTTTGCGCACCAACGTAGTGCTGCTAATTGCCAGCCGCCTGTTCCAAAACCAGTTTTCACTTTTGTGATACAAACTTTACCAGGACCAATCCCAACTTTTGTGGCATCAGCACCTGCATTTTCCAACTCACGAACAGCCTCAGGTGTTCCAACATTACCAGCGATAACAAAAGTATCTGGCAATTCTTTTTTAATGTGCTTAATCATCTCAATGACACTATCAGAATGTCCATGAGCGATATCAATGGTAATGAATTCCGGCGCATCATCTTTTAAGCTTGAGACAAAGTCGTACTCATAATCTTTAACACCTACTGAGATTGAAGCAATCAAGCCTTGGTCATGCATGCGTTTGACAAAAGGTTTTCGAGAAGCTTCGTCAAAACGATGCATAATGTAAAAGTAACCATTTTTAGCAAGCTTTTCAGCGATATCTTCATCGATAATCGTCTGCATATTAGCAGGAACAACTGGCAATTTAAAGGTAAAATCACCAAGTGTTACATGCGTATCAGCTTCCGAACGGCTTTTAATGATACATTTGTTAGGAATGAGTTGAATATCTTCATAATCAAAGACAGGCATTGCGTTATACATATCAATTTCTCCGTGGTCTTTGTGTCAGTGAACACTCAGACAAGGTCAAAGGACAATCTAAAAAGGTCACCTTTTCTCTGTCAGAGTAGCTCAAAAACACATCGACTCTTTCATTAAAAAATGACCTTCCTATAACTCTATTAAGCATTGACTTAATAAAGCATCGCTAGGTAAAACCTTACCCTTCCATTATCATTCTACAACTTCATTCGTTTTATGTCAATTATTTTTATTTTATATTTTTTATCGTTCGGTTTTTACGGACGATATTTGGCGGCTGCATTTTCACAATTTTTAAGTTTTGTTTCAGTTTTCTTTCAGTTTGACTTAAGATTAATCCCCTAGACTTTTTTGTAATACGATTGCAAAGGAGTTATTGACATGAATTTTATTAAGCGAGCCTGGCTTGCGACAAAAGCTAAAAAAGGGCGCACAGGACTACTCGTTTTGGTGACCAGTGCGATTTTGATTTTTGTCTTAGCTGGGTTAACCATTAAAAATGCGGCAGATTCTGCTGTCACATCAGCTAAAAAACAAGCGGGTGCAACAGTGACTTTATCCGTTAATCGCAAAGCTATGATGAAGGCTTTTAAACCTGACAACGAAAATAGTTCTGACTCAAGTAGCACCACCACAGCTACTACTTCTGTTGAGCTTGCAACAGCAAAATCAATCGCAGAAAAAAGCGATGTCTCATCATACCTTTTCACAACGACAACAACGGCTAGCGCAGGTGACGGCATTTCTGCTATCTCTACTTCTTCATCTTCTGAGAACTCAAGTGATGATGCTTCACAAAATGGCAACCAACCTGAGAACCACGGCGCCATGATGGCATCGGGTGATTTTACCATTACTGGTGTTAACACAACTGACAATGTCAGTGACTTCACTTCAGGCACAAGTGAGATTAAAAAAGGTGTTGGCATTACGTCAGATACTGCCGACAACTCAGCACTTATCTCTTCAGATTTAGCTAGCGAAAACAATTTAAGTGTAGGTGATACTTTCACAGTAACAACTACTGTAGATAGTACTGAGACAAACTACACTCTAACTGTCATTGGTATCTATGACAATTCATCAACAGCAACGACAGCACAAATGATGTCAAATGCCTCAAACCCACAAAACAACATTTACACAACACTGACAACAGCTAATACCATGAAAGGTGAAACAGATAAACTTGATTCAGCTGTCTATACCCTTTCAAATCCCGAAAAAATGAACAGTTTCGTTAAAGAAGTAAAATCAAAAATCGATACTGACACTTACTCTGTGACATCAAGCGATGAAATCTACGAACAAATGCTTTCACCACTTAATAACATTTCATCAATTGCACAAAATATTGTTATTTTGGTGGCTATTGCTGGCGCAGTTATCCTAACCTTGATTGTTATTTTAAGCATTCGTGAGCGCCGTTACGAAATTGGAGTTCTCATGAGCTTGGGTGAAAATCGCCTTAAAATCATCGGCCAATTCTTCACAGAGTTATTCATGGTAACTATTGTTTCTCTTGTGATTGCATCATTTGCAGGAAATTTTGTCGGAAATGCCCTTGGTAATCAACTGTTGTCATCTTCGACTCAGACACAACAAACTACAAACCAAGGACCTAATGGCGGTGGTCCTGGTCAAGAGACAAACTCTTCTAATGATGACAATAAGCAAAATGACTCAAAACCCAAAAATGACAAACCATCCGGCGGTGGTTTTGGCAACATGATGTCAATGGCAACAACCTCACCAAAAGAAATCGATAATCTCGATATCAAACTAACAGGAACTGATGTCGCAAAACTCGGTGGAATTGCCCTTCTCATCTCATTTATCTCAACTATTTTAGCAAGTATCGGTATCATTCGCATGAAACCAAAAGATATCTTATCATCAAATTAGAAAGGACACTCATATGACCTTACACACAAAAAATATTGGCTATTGGTATACTAATAATCCAGATGATTACCTGTTCAAAGATGTTAATTTAAGCTTCGAAAGAGGAAAAATTTATGCCATTCTTGGTCAATCAGGAAGTGGAAAAACCACCTTTCTTTCCTTGCTGGCTGGCTTAGATAGCCCAAAAGCAGGCAAGATTTACTTAGATGACAAAGATATTAATAAGTCTGGCTTGACCAATTACCGTAAAAATGCTGTTTCCACTATTTTCCAAGCTTATAATTTAATGACTTACATGACCGCACGTCAAAATGTTCAAACAGCACTCGAAATCACAAACACTCCCGTTGACAATGCTAAAATCGATGAGCTTTTTGAGCTGGTGGGCATTCCTAAAGAAATGATTGACAAGCCAGTTCTTCAACTTTCCGGTGGTCAACAACAGCGTGTTGCCATCGTCCGAGCCCTAGCAACCAATCATGATGTCATTATAGCTGATGAACCAACAGGAAACTTAGACGAAGAAACTACCCAAGACATTGTCAATATCTTCAAAGACATCGCCCATCAGCAAAATAAAACCGTGATTATCGTGACACATGAAACGGCTGTCGCTAAAGAAACAGATGTCGTTTTTGAACTCAAGAAAAAACAATTCACCCAACTATAAACGAAAAACACCCAGCAAAACTGCTGAGTGTTTTTTCTTATTTTAGTCTGACAAATCTTGTCCGTTACTTGCGATAACTTTTTTATACCAGAAGAATGAATCTTTGCGGTAACGTTCAAGGCTGCCAACTTCTTCATCAGTACGGTCAACGTAAATGAAACCATAACGTTTACGAATGCCTTCGTGTGTTGAGATAAGGTCAATAGCTGACCATGGATTGTAACCGAGCATATCAACACCGTCCGTAATCGCTAATTGAATTTGTTCAATGTGAGCACGAAGATAATCGATACGGTATTGGTCGTGAACTTTACCATCTTCTGTCAAAGTATCGTAAGCTCCAAGACCGTTTTCAGTAACCAAAAGTGGCAAGCGGTAACGGCTGTACATTTCACGAACAGTTGCACGGAAACCGACTGGGTCAATTTCCCAACCAAATTCAGTTTTTGGAAGATTTGGATTGTCAACACCACGGTAGAAACCTGCTTCTCCACGTGCTGTTTGTTGGTCAGCTGATGGGTTCAAGCTTTCTGTACCATCTGATGCAGCTACTGTTGCTGTATTATAGTAGTTAAATCCGATAAAGTCTGGTTTTGCAGCTTTCATGATGGCACGATCTTCATCAGTAATCACTGGTGTAGCATCTTGTTCTTCAAGGTATGCCCAGACAAGGTTATTGTACTCACCTAGGATATAAGCATCAAGATAGAGCCAATTACGAATTGCATTGAAGTTTTGAGCAGCTAGAACATCTTCTGGTTTTGATGAAGCCGCATAAACCAATGAAATGTTTGGCGCTGGACCAATTTTAGCTTCTGGAAGCATTTCGTGACAAAGTTGCATAGCTTTAGCTTGCGCTACCAATTGATGGTGGTTTTGTTGGTAAATTTCTTTTGTAAGGTTTGTTGTTCCTTCTGGCACATGAAGAGTACCGATAACAGGGCCAACCAAAGTAAGCATATTTTGTTCGTTGATTGTTAGCCAATATTTAACACGGTCACCAAAGTTTTCAAACAAGACACGCGCATATTCAGCAAACCAATCTACTGATTCGTGTGTTGACCATGAGCCACGTTCATCAAGCGCTGCTGGCATATCAAAGTGGAACATTGTCACAATTGGTTCGATACCATATTTCAAACATTCATCAATCAAATTGTTATAGAATTCAATTCCTTTTGGATTCACTTCGCCAGTTCCTTTTGGCAAAACACGTGACCAAGAAATTGAAAAACGGTATGATTTAAAGCCCATCTCTGCCATCAAGGCAATATCTTCTTTGTAGTGATGATAATGGTCAACTGAAACTGTCAAATCGGCAGTACCTGCAGGCAATTCTTTCACATCTTGACAAGAAGGTCCTTTACCATCTTCTAAAGAAGCCCCTTCAACTTGATAAGCTGACGTAGATGCTCCCCACAAGAAGTAATCTGGAAATGGTTTTAGCGTTTTGTGTAACATGTCAATCTCCTTTTAACTTTTCATTGACTACAATTATAGCGCTATCATTTCTAAAAAACTAATGCTATCCAACGCTATCCTTGTACTATCATACGAAAAAATGACGACAAATATCAGATATCGAAACAAAATATAAACAATCCGACAATTCCTATCTCAAGTCATTTTCATTCCATCAAACCTAATTTGGCAAAGGCGTTGTAAAGACCATCTTCTTCGACATCGTCAGTCACCATATCAGCCATCGCTAGAATTTCTGGGCCACCATTTCCCATAGAAACACCAATCTTACAACACTCAAGCATTGGAATGTCCACTTTGGCATCACCAAAAGCAATGGTATCCTCACGACTAGCCTGCAAATGCTCTAAAATAACGTCAATGGCATGCGCTTTGGTAATGTCTTTAACGCCGAGGTCGCCAAATAAAGCTGTTTCCCCTCGACCACCCCAAGTGCCAGCTTTTAAGTTTGGAAAAGCCTTAGCAGAATCCAAATGATCTTGGTAAGAATTCAAAATAAAGCTGACTTTATTTAGGTCATCACGGTATAATTCGCCACCATAAACCAAACCATGAAGAGCATCTTCAGCTTCCATGTGTTCTACTTCTGCGGCTGTTTTTCCTTTTTGCATGACGTACTTGCGCATGACTGGGCGAGCAGCTTCTTTAAAGTTTTCTGAAGCAAACAAGCCATTATTAGATTCCAAATAGAATCCTAATCCACGCTCATGCAGCCAATCAACAATCGCTCTCGAATCTTCTTTTGAAATCATCTGGTGCATGATAACTTCTTCATTGTATTCGACATATGAGCCATTACCACCAATCATGCCATCAAGCCCAATTTCCCATAATTCAGGTTGCATTTCTGCACGACTACGTCCCGTACAGACAAAGACTTTATGCCCATTAGCACGCGCTTGTCGAATTGCGATCGCAGCAGATTCTGGAATACGATTGTGATAATCCACCAAGGTTCCATCAACATCTAAAAAAATAATTTTACTCACAGCACTGTCCTCTTCGTTTTTAATGCCTCTATTTTACTAAGAAAAGTTTGAAAACGATAGTTATATCTTACGAAAAACTGATACTTTCCTCTGCTTTTTTTCCAGCTGACAGCTTTCAGACAGCTTGCTTGCATTTCTGATACAAAATCGCTATCCTAAAACCATGAAAAATGTAAAAGACTTACTAGCTCATCTTCCTTACCGAGCTAGTTTTTATGATAAAAATTTAAAACTGATTTATAGCAATAATCGTTCAGACGGCTCTTTTTTCTCTGAACCCGAAGAAAATGAATTACCACAATGGGTTTGGACCAGCCTTGAGCAAGCACCAGAACAATCCCTTCATTTTCAAATTCCTACCGAATCATTTGACCGTATCTTATTTCAAACTTATCAAGCAGTTAAAGATGATTCTGGTGAACTTATGGGTGTTATTACTTTTATCCAAGACTTAAAGCCTGTTCTGGCAAGTTACCTAAATGAATCTGGTCAAGCAATCGTTGGCTGGTCTGATGTCACTTCTGGACCTTCTAGCACTAATCCTATTTTCGATGATTAAAAAAGAGCCCTAAGGCTCTTTTTGCTTATTCTTAATCACGGTAAACAGGCTGTGCACCGTATGTTTGAGACACTGGCATCATTTCAATGCGGTTGAAATTCACATGCTCTGGCTGACTAGCCACCCAAGAAACGGTATTGGGGATATCTTCTGGCGTAATAGCATGCGCTCCTTCACTCATCATAGCTAAGAACAAACAACATAACTCTTATTTTAACCAACTGTATCTATCAATAATACCTTAGCTTCTTTCCTTAATTTTACGTGTTACAACGGCTACCTAAGTTCCATATTCTATGTAAAAGTTTACTTCAATATTTTTAAGAAATCTATTTCACTCATGCCTATTTGTTGCTCAAAACCCTTATAATCACTCACATCATGGGGTATTTTAAGTCCATGTTTTATGAGGCATACATCATCTCTGGCAGAAACATTATCTTCAAAAGATGACCCCTTATTAAGCCATAATTCTTTATCATTCTGATTAGATGCCTCTGGGTAAAAGTAAAATGCCCTCTTAGCGTCAAATCTAAACATATACGCCAACACCTGCAAATAATCCTGATTACCAATATTTCCTATCGGCTTATACTTTGCATCTGCAATAACACGATTTTCATCGTCTTTTCCTATGAAGTCTGGATAAATGAGACCGTTGTTGCCACCAAAGAGCCACTGCTTATCTTCGCCAGCCTTATTCATAGGATGATAGAAATAATCCTCCACGAGAGAATTCACATATTCTTCCCACAGCCAAGCGCCATCAAACAAGATTCCATAGACTTTTTGCTTACCGTATCCCATCTGCTGCTTTTCATTCTGTAAAATCAGAATACAAAGGCGCTGTAAGTCACGGTATTCGTGATAATATGCATGTCTTATAGTATTCTTCTTATTGTCTTCAATAATATCACTTCGGTCAGCCGGTCTATACGATGGTGTTGAATCCACAACAAGCTTTACTTCATCCTTAGTACTTTTCAAAAGTCTACTTCCATAAGGCCTGGCCTTAATATATTCAACCGAATGTCTTACAAGCTCCATCAAATAATTGTCGTAAGAATACTCACGCTGACTGTATGCGATATTTCCAACAAAAGGCGTATTCTTACGTATATGCCTAGCCACATCTATAATGCCTTTAACGTTTCCATCATTGTATTCTCTGTGAATATATGTCTTAAACGCACCTTTCCGAACAGCTTTCTTTAAGTAATATGGAAATAGGAACACCAACAGATTAAACATTCCATTATCCTGTTTAGCCTCAATTTCAAGATCAACAAGATTAGGAAAATCCATAACCCTATTAAGCAGATATTGAAACAGATAATCTTCGTCTCCAGAGCTAAACCTTGATTTGATGACAAGACGTTGATTACCCACTCCAAGAAAACCCATAACATTCCCAGAAACATACATGTCATTATAGCTTTGGAGAATCATCTGATTTCTGGAAATATCATCAGCATCCTTTATTACCTCTGGAAACACAAAGACGCCCTCACGCTCCAGCTGCTCAAACGTTTTATCAGCAACCGCATCGGTAATTGCATTTACATCAGCAAACTCAGCTTTTAAATTATATTGATTATCCTTAATCTTGAACTGCTTCATTTTCATCACCTTCACTTGGTTCCTCATAACCATAAGCTTTGGCAAATCTCTTCATAATACCAGGCTCATCATATAATCCACGCACGTAATCCTGCAAAAGTGGTTTCAAGTAATCTGTCCAAAGTTCATTAACCCCATGTGTCTTAAGCTTTAAGAAATATGATGCACCAATCTGATAGTTCTCATTTAAGTCTTCAACCTTAATAATCTCAGCATTTAAACTATCCATACGCTGAACCGCCTCATTCTTCAACTCCTCGTTGTCCAGAGATTCAAGCATATCCTGCGTATCCTCAGCTTTAACTTCAACAAATCTGAATCTTCTACGCATAGCAAAATCGAATGTATCAACGGATCTATCAATATCATTCATGGTTCCAATGATATAAACATTCTCCGGTATATAAAACTTCTCATCAGGGTTTGCATGCATATTTGAATATTGCGTTGCAACCATTCCCTCTTTGCCTCTATATCCAGGATCGATTGAGAAGAATAGTTCTCCTAATATCTTGGATATTTCTCCACGGTTAATCTCATCAATGATAAAAATATATTTCTTCAATTCTTCTGGTTCTACTGATGCAGTGATAAAACTACTCTGTTCTTTAATCGCCTTATAGAGAGCAAAGTCGTAAGAATAGCTCTGTGTTGCAAACTGCTTTTCAAAGAATCTTGTAATATCACTTACTTTTTCAAAAGTAGCTCCGGATTCAAGCATCTTATGAACCTCATCAATATTAAGGCTCAACTTATCTACAGAATCATTGCCCGGAATAGAAATATAAATATGCTTATCATCAACATTAGTGATTGTAAATTCACTACCTTTAATGGTTTTAAACTTATCTTCACCGAACTCAATATTAGTAAAGAAGTTCGCCATTGCTGCTTTGGCAGATACTTCCTGTTCCCTTAATTTCTTTGATTTCTGGGAATCTTCAAAGTTCTTTCTTGCTCTGTCAACAAACTTCTTAAAGATACCATCTTGCAATTCAAAGCCCATGCTGCCATCGTCATTCATCTTAGGACGTAATCCTTCAACAAAATCCGAGTAGTCATAACTTGGATGAAATTGTACAAATTCCACCTGCTGCCTCTGCTCATCTGTAAGATTTGAGTATCTGTCAGTGTACCCATTGCTGATAATGTCTGCTGCAATTGACTTGGCAAGATACGATTTACCAGTTCCAGGTGCCCCTCTAAAGATGATATTCTTTGACTCTAAAAGCAACTTAGAATAAGGATTATTGCTCTCTTTAGTAGTTTTTGTAACATCCTCAACAACAACCTGTTCCGTTTTATTATGATTAAGCTCTTGATCCGTTTTATCCCTGTATATCAAGATAAACTTATCTCCTGGCTCACCAAAACGTTTTAGACATTCTTTAGCAAATACAAGGGTAGAAAAAATATTCCAAGAATAGATTACAAACTGAGGCCCATTCTCACGCTTATAAATAGAATACTCCATTGTATTCCTAAATTTCTTAAATTCCGCTACAGTAGCAAATATCCCTCGAATAACTTCAGTATCCGGCGTATATTGACAAATAGGAAAATTCGTTTTGTCTTCATCCGATAATGATGCTAATTGTTTTTCAAAAATCTGACATGTAACCCTTGGTAATGTTTGATTCGATATTTTTAGTTCGCCTTTGTTTCTATTTCTACGAATAATTTCTTCTCCGCCCTTCATAAAATAGGCGTCAATCGGCTTATAATTATCTCCTAAGCCGAGATTATCCATGGTAAATCTTTCATCCGTAGACACCACAGAATCAGACGTTATTGTAAGTTCATATTTTTCCTGCTTCATATCAATCGTATCCCCCGACTCTCTAGATAAGATTTTGCTTCTACTACATTATGTACCTGCGTAGCTATCTCCTCGCCATGTTAGCAACACCAATGACATACTTTGATGGATATTCCTTTCCATCTACAACTAATACATATACTCTGAAAAAAGCTACATAGTCACATCGTAATCCATTTTTACAATTTTCCTTACTAGCTTACCTAACAGCGCATTCTGGAATGTTCTATCATAATCTTTCTGCGTTCCTAGTTCCTCAGTATATATCATTGACAACATCTCACAATCGCCAGCAGTAAATGGTTGATTATGACGAAGCCTATAAAAATAGATATAGTATCTACATGCGTTGTAAGGTAAGGATTTACTTTCTTTGCGTAGTCTTCAAAGTCTTCAGAATTATCAAATTTCACACCTTCTGTACGCTCAGTCCAAGTTTCCTCAAATTCTGTATAAGGAATAGCCTTACCTTCGCAAGTGTCTGCTACTGATTCCGATGTTTTTATTTTCAACAAGCTCCATCTTTTTCATGTTCTTGTCGATTAATAATTCATAATCCGTTATAAGATAAAACCATATAATTCCTCTCTTATGGGGATTATCCATATTTGTGAAAAACCTTACGGTTCCCAAAAATAATCCTAGATTGCATTATACTCGCACTTTCGGATATTTTCAAATGTAATTTTAGATTTTCTAAAAATCACTTTCGAATTAATATTTAATTAATTTTTTACAATAATATTTGTGTTTTCCACTTATCTCTTCGTTTAGTTCTTTAACCTTTGATATTTCTTTATATTAAAGTCATCCTTAACTACTTTATGAGATCATTTTTCGTGCATAACTTTTTAAAAAATTCTTGCTAAACTAGCATTTATGCTAATCCATATATATTTATGCTATGAATCTTTAGCATTTGAATCTCAGCTAATCATTTTTCTTTGGTAAATCTCATTGTAAAAAAATATAGGATACTTTTTTGTAAGTACCCTATATAGAATTAGCTTTATATTTAATTTGGAGGTTACTAAATCTTCACACTTTATCACATAAAACCTTTTGAGGATTCCTAATCCACAAATCCTGCCGAAGCGCCTGTTACTAATGCAATTTTTGTCATGTCATTCTCTTTCTATAATCTTCTGGATATAAGAAAGTCAGTTGGTTATCAGCCAACTTATTCTTTCTTATTATTCGTTCATGTCATCAACAGCCTGAGCTGGAGCAGGCAGATGACATATCTTTTATATCACTTGAAGCGATCGACAGTTGGTTTTTTCCAATCGGAAGTGGTCTGCTTGTATGCTTCATTTCCAAAAGCAGGATTTAGATACCATATGAACTATCCGTGATCATATACCACACGATTAACAAAGTTATCAATCACTGTATCAAGAATCTTAGCCCCAGAATCATAAGCAGTCATCTTAATGAACTCAGAAAGACTTTCAATACGTCTATTCTTAGCTTCATTATCTTCCAATTCTAAAATCTGCTATCTACACTCACTATTCATTTTTCAGGGTTTGAAATCTGATCTTCCAATTCCTTTTTCTTACTGTGAAAGACTTCTCTGGAAATATCTCCATCAGCACACATATCAACTAAGTTAGCCATTTGCCTACGAAGCTTCTCAACAATCTGCTTCGTGTTTCTTTCAAGCTTTTCTTTATCATCTCTTTCCGAAGCCTTAACCTCAGCTACATCTTTTAGCATAGACATCGCTTAATTAAAAATTACTTCCTTATAGCCAAAAGTTTCTTAAAGATGAAATCAGCCCGAACCTCATCAACTGCCCCATGATTATTAATTTTCTTCTGAACCAGATAATCCGGAACATATTGCTTACGGTAAACGATTCTGCCGCAATAAAAAGGATTTCTAAGGATTCTATTAATATTGCCGGACTGCCATCTTGTAAGGCCTGTAGCTGTCTTACGCCCTTGCTGCATCTATCCGTAGTAAATACGACTCTCTTCACAAACTCTTGGATGCCAGACGTCACTCATTTGTAAGTCTTTTAACGCTGTACCAGCGACCAATCCAGCAATCTCCCTAGCATCCTCATGAATATTTAATTGTAAAACTTATTGCTACTTATCTAACTTGTTAAGCTTCGCAGCATATCCGGTTAAACGAGCATGCCTTTTCTTGGCAAGCTCCTCCTCGGATCTATTATCATCGAATACGGATACCTTGCCTTTCTTTACGCACACAACAAGGCGAGCACCGCATTCCGGGCAGACCATATACGAAGTTGTACTGGCTGACTCCATAAGAAATCCACCACATCTGTGGCAGCAAACCACGCATTCCCCGATTTTTTCCTCCGCTGAACTCATCAACATCACGCCTCCTTTGACTATCAAGCTTGATATCTCTCATTCGGAAAAGGGAAAGAAACCGATATGATGATCATACTGTAATCTCCCGACAATAGCCTTTCCGTAGTGTAGTCAACACTGCCATTATCAATGCACGACTGGACTTATATGCAGTTCCTCTTGCAATTCCGACCGCATTGGCAATCTCTGTTGTAGACAGTGAGTGGCGATAATTCTTGTAGTATTCCTCTACAAATGCCTTAATAGTACCTATAAGCTCTGTAGATTTACGTCTCATGCGCCGCTCCTTTCTAAAAGAAGCATTCTGCTTTCGTTACTTCCTAATTGAAAGTATATCACTACGAACACTTGTTTGCACCAATAATCTACAAAATAACGAAAATATCTGACAGCCGTGAAAATCGTGCACTCCCCCTTTTATGATTATAATGGTAACAAAAAGCCTGTCCCAATATAGGGACAGGCAATTAAAAATCCTATTTCTCAGTGTAAAACTCTTTAATCTTTTCTAACCAGCTTTTGATATTATTCTCAACATTATCACCCTCAAGATGTGCTAGCACGTGCTTTGAATTTAGTTTATACATGAAGCAAATTACCTCTTGCGCTGTTCTCTCTTTTGCCTCATCACTAATAAAATCAAGATATTCCGGATCTTGAAGTGCTTTTACTCTTTCCTCCATATGGCTTTCGCCATGCAACACAAGTCGATACATAAGATTCTTAAAATACTCTACATAATCTTTGTCATCTATACATGCTAAGATAGACTCATCAATAGATACATCTTCAATACCCTTTTTATATATAAATGTGGAAAAGGCTTCAAGAATACGTCGCATTACATTTCCAATAGTATATTCATACCCACTTGTATTACCACAAGCATAGTCATACACAATTTTAAACAATTCGCTGTACTCATTATATTTTTTTGTTAGTGGAACCAGGTCCTTATTTTTTAATTCACGACCTCTAAAACATAGTCTTTTGTTACCGTTGCTCTTAGCCTTAATTTCTTTTGCAATCTCCCCCGCAATCTTCTGAAAGTCATAATAACACTGCATATCATGAGTTAGTACAGCAACCTGGCTTTCATCATTGTTCTTTATTATCGAAGACACCTTATCTTTTAAAAGGGACATTATTCCAACTTTATTTTCAAAGTCAAAGCTAGAAACAGGATCATCGATAATAATCACTGACTTTTTTGTATATCCATCTTTTGCTTCTTGATTGGAAATTAATTCAATAAAGAAATAGCATAATGCAATAATATTTCTCTCACCTAAAGAAACATTATTAGGCTTAACCGGTATTCCTCTTGGATAAAGTACGTACTTTTCATTCTCAACTTTAATTTCAAGTCTATCTTTTGAAAAAAATACATACCTTAAGCTATTATTAATAAGATTTACAGCAATACGTATATTTTTCTTTTTGGCACGTAAAAGCTCTAACACCTCTCCTTTTTCTTTCAATTCTTTATCCGAGTCTTCAACTACTTTATTTGCAGCTTCAAAATCCTTTTTTGCCTGCTCCCAATGCTTTATATCACTAGCTACTTCATAATGTGCTATTAAAGCATTATCATCGCAAAGCTTCTCTTCTAATATTTCAACCATTCCTACTGCATCATTATACTTGTCAATTTCATTCTGCAGCTTTTTTCTTAATTCCTCATATTCTTCTAACCTGTCCGACAACTCGGTTTCAAAATCAAGAATCGGTGTGTACGGATGATTTCTCTTCTTTAATATGATTTCGCGAATCCGAAATATCGCTTTATTGATTTCTTCGATTTTAGTTTTGCAAGCAAGGACAAGTTTAGTGTCCAATACATCATAACCATTAAAATCGACTTCTACTTCCTGAATAATACTCTTTTCTAGTTTATCCTGATGTTCATCAAACTCTTTCGACAAAACTCTCTCTATGCTTTCAATTAATCCCTTTTTATACTCAGACGAAACCTCTTGAAAGCAAAATGGACAATGCGTAGTTTTTTCTTTTGAAAAAACTCTCCTCATCTCATTTACATTGTCGGCTTTACCATCCTCTATCATTCGTATAATTTTTTCTTCTCTTTCACTTAGCGAAGGACTTTCTACCTTCTGTTTTAACAATGTCTGCAATTGTTCTTCGTTAAATTCAACAGACAACATGCTAGTATTATTAAGTATTAAGCTTTTCAGCCTCATCATCATGCACTTGATTCAACAGTACAAAATTCTTGTCGTATCTATCTCGTATTGTTCCAAAACTTTCCTTCGGCTGTAGACGGATTATTCTATCCATCACAGAATCTGTGACA
Source organism: Streptococcus sp. KCJ4932 (assembly GCF_004352745.1). Lineage (NCBI taxonomy): Bacteria > Bacillati > Bacillota > Bacilli > Lactobacillales > Streptococcaceae > Streptococcus > Streptococcus sp. KCJ4932. The sequence goes on from NZ_SJWW01000003.1 coordinate 72,504, forward strand.
TGTGCATTTTTCCTAAAATTCTTGATTCTTTTTTCTCTGTCAGCCCAATGAGTATCTCCAGATAGACCATCTTTTATTTGATCTCTACAATATGCTACTGACTTCGGATTTTCTTTATCTTTTAGACTTTCAAGTGTAGTTTTTAAATTCTTATTTTTCTTAGTTTCAGCTTCTATTATTAGTTCTGTATCCTGAATTTTCTCTTCTAAACCTCCCAATTCACCTAAAAGAACAATAGTTTTAAGGCCATCTTCCTTTACTTTTACTCTTTCATTGACATAATCTTCATTGAAAATATGGATATCTGCCATATCAGAATAGACCGAACCACTTTCATCATATACGTAAGCATACTCAATGCCTTCAATTGCCGTACTTCCCGTCGCCTTTAAAATAGCGTCGGTTATAGTACTTTTTCCAGATCCATTTTTACCGTATATAATCGATAGCCTATCGTTTTCTGGAAAAACCTCTAGATTTGCCTCATCAGCAAAGTATCTACCTTTAAATTTTATAGCCTTTAACATTGTTTCCTCCCTAAGTCAAAAATACCAAACGAAAAGCCTTGACACATGGTCAAGGCTTTTTTATATCATCATGTATCAATTCTCTAGTGCTATTTCTATTTTAATAAGGCTTTCAGCTTCTCTACCTCATCATCGGTAAGTGTTACTCCCTTACCCATCTTTTTCATGTTCTTGTCGATCAATAATTTCCATAATCCGTTATAAGATACAGCCATATAATTCCTCTCTTATGGGGATTACCCATATTTGTGAAGAACTTTACGGTTCCTATAAATAGTCCTAAGCTACATTATACTCGTACTTTCGTATATTTTCAAATACAATTTTCGACTTCTCGAAAGTCATTTTCGAATTAATATCTAAATAGTTTTATTTTTACAATATAATTTGTAATTCTCTTATCAAAGGCATTCCGCTCTTCGCGCGGCACCATCTTTGATGGTGTTAAGGCGCGTCTTCGCAAAGTGGCGAGCAGTGCTTTCTTGTACAAAAAGCTACTTTTCGCTCGTTGGAGGCACATCCCAAATCCCTTTAAACAGCCTATCCGGCTGGCTACGCAATTCTTACGAATCGCTAAAATCTTCTGTTGGAATTTTTTCAGAAATGAAAAAAGATGGGAAATCTGCAAGTATGAAACTTACAAATTCCCCGATAAATTTATAGAGTGATTCCTCATTTTCTGGTACGTTCTTTCTTCTGCTCTTCATCATCCTTCAAGAACTGGTCAATGTCATATTTTGCTCTTTGGATTTCCTGCATTTCTTTCTTAGCCTGGCGATATTCACCATATAGTTTTTTCTTTTCTGCAAGAACTTCCGCATACTCAGCATTCAGTTCTTTTACCTTTAGAAGCTTCTTGACTCCCAGCTCATCAAAGGCATTCTTGGCAGCCTTATGAAGCAGAATCTCCTGCCGATGTTCCTCCAGGAACTTCTTACTGTATCCGCATTTACGATAATCCGCATATACGTCTTTCGTCTTTACATAATTTATGATGTGAGTCTTCAGAACCTGAATCTCAGCTAATCGTTTCTCCTTAATGGATGACGATAATTCATTAAAAGAAGTCACCGCTGTTTGAACTTTTTTCTCAGAACCCGAAGAAAATGAATTACCACAATGGGTTTGGACCAGTCTTGAATAATCACCTGAAAAAGCCGTCCATTTTCAAATTCCTACCGAATCATTTGACCGCATCTTATTTCAAACTTATCAAGCAGTTAAAGATGACTCTGGTGAATTTATGGGGGTTATCACTTTTATTCAAGATTTAAAGCCTGTTCTGGCAAGTTACCTAAATGAATCTGGTCAAGCAATCGTTGGCTGGTCCGATGTCACTTCTGGTCCTTCTAGCACAAATCCTATTTTCGATGATTAAAAAAGAGCCCAAAGGCTCTTTTTGCTTATTCTTAATCACGGTAAACAGGCTGGGCACCGTATGTTTGAGACACTGGCATCATTTCAATGCGGTTGAAGTTCACATGCTCTGGCTGACTAGCCACCCAAGAAACGGTGTTTGCGATATCTTCTGGCGTAATGGCGTGCGCTCCTTCGTAAAGTTTCTCAGCACGTTCATCGTCACCTTTGAAGCGGACATTTGAGAACTCTGTTCCTTCACAAAGCCCTGGTTCGATATTTGTTACACGAATCTTTGTCCCAGCAAGATCAGCACGCAAATTTAGCGAGAATTGTTTGACGAAGGCTTTTGATGCACCGTAAACATTGGCACCTGGGTATGGAATAGTTCCTGCTGTTGACCCAAGGTTAATAATCATCCCTGAATTACGCTTAACCATGTCTGGTAAGACTTGGCGTGTCAGATAAACAAGACCTACGATATTGGTATTAATCATGGTCATCCAGTCAGTAAAATCGGCCTCATATGCCTTGTCTAAACCAAGTGCCAAACCAGCATTATTAACTAAAAGGTCAATGTGTTGCCAAGCTTCTGGTAAACTTGCTAAAGCTTGATCAATGAGTTTTGGCTCAGAAACATCCATTTGTAAAGGATAAACCTTATCACTACCTAGTTCTGCTTGTAAGCTCTGCAATTTTTCCAAACGACGAGCACTGGCAATAACTTGATAACCATCTGCTACTAATTTCTTAACAATAGCTTTTCCAAAACCAGCTGAAGCTCCTGTTACTAATGCAATTTTTGTCATGTTACTCTCTTTCTATACTCTTCTGGATATAAGAAAGTCAGTTGGTTATCAGCCAACTGATTCTTTCTTATTATTCGTTCATGTCATCAACAGCCTGAGCTGCTGTGATAATAGCTAATTTATAAATATCTTCTGCACTTGAACCACGTGATAAATCATTGACTGGTTTGTTCAATCCTTGAAGAATTGGACCGATTGCCTCAAACATACCAAGACGTTGAGCAATCTTGTAACCAATGTTTCCTGATTGAAGGTCTGGGAAGATAAAGACGTTTGCTTGTCCAGCGACGTCACTATCTGGTGCTTTTACTTCTGCTGTACTTGGAACAAAAGCGGCATCAAATTGCAATTCACCATCGATAGCCAATTCAGGCTGACGTCCCTTAGCCAGTTGAGTGGCTTCACGAACTTTTTCAGCTTGAGGTGCTTTGGCACTTCCTTTTGTTGAAAAGCTAAGCATGGCAATCTTTGGATCAATGTCGAAAATTCTTGCCGTTTCAGCAGTGTTTAAAGCAATTTCAGATAATTCTTGAGCATTCGGATCAATATTGATAGCACAATCTGCGAACATAAAACGTTGATCAGTGCTTTCACGATTCATCAAAAAAACACCTGATGTTCTGGAAATACCTGGTTTTGTTTTGATGATTTGAAGAGCTGGGCGAACAGTATCTGCTGTTGAGTGAATCGCACCAGAAACCATACCATCAGCCAAACCAAGTTTGACCAACATAACACCAAAATAATTAACGTCTTTCAATAGACGATCAGCATCTTCAGGAGTTGCTTTACCTTTTCGGATTTCAAGAAAGGCTTCCTTCATCTCATCAAACTTATCATAAGTTTGCGGGTTAATAATCACATAGTTTTGATCAGCAAAACCGAATTTAGCCAGTAATTCTCGAACTTCCGTAGCTTCTCCTAAAATAATTGGTTCAATCAAACCTTCAAATTTTAAACGAGCGGCTGCACGAAGAACACGTTCATCATTTCCTTCAGGAAAAACAATTTTGAGGTTTTTACCAACAATTTTTTCCCTTAAGCTACCAAATAAAGATCGAATTCCCATAAAAATTAACCTTCCATCTATTTTTGTTGTAGCTTCATGATAACGCTATCAAAGTCATCTGTCAAGTTTGCACTTTGAATAATCTCTTTATTTGTGTAAGGGTCTACAAAACGTAAATAATGGCAATGCAGCGCTTGTCGCGTAATGCCAAGATCCATGCGACCACCATACAAATCATCTCCCAAAAGTGGGAAACCAATGTGAGCAAAATGCACACGAATTTGGTGAGTTCGTCCTGTGTGAAGTCGAATATCTACCAAAGCCACATCGCCAAAGCGTTCCACAACGCGATAACTTGTGTGAGCGTATTTTCCAGACGGATGAACGCGACGTGTGATAATACTATCTTCATCTCGAGCAATCGGCGCAATGATTTCACCCTCATCTTCTAGTTCACCTTGACCAGAAACCAAGGCATAATAACGTTTTTCAATGGTCTTACTTTGTAGTTGTTTATCAAGTCGAGCATGGGCATAACCGTGTTTGGCAAAGAGCATCAAGCCGCTTGTATCCTTATCAAGTCGAGTTACGATGTGAACTTGCTTGTTAGGATAATTTTGCTCCATGTAATAATATTTGACAAAATTAGCAATGGTATTTGAATGCAAAACACTTGGAATGCTTGCATAACCATGGGGTTTATTGATAATCAAAAAATGATCATCTTCATAGGCAATATCAAGGTCATGTTTGACTGGAATAAGGGTTTCATGTTCCTGTTCATCAGGAATTTCAATCGTCACCACATCTCCCACATCCAATAAATAAATGGCATTTTGCTCAACGCCATTTACCCAAATATTTCCACCTTTAAATTTAACTTTGGCTAATAAGCCTTTTGAAACATCATGTCCCTTTAAAAAGGTTTTTACTTTTGTTCGTCGGTCCGCAATAAATTCAAATCTCACGAATCTACTTCTCCTATAAAGGCATCTCTCACGCGCTCCCAGAAACTTGTATGGAAGGGTGTTGCCACAAAACTAATTTTTTTATTGTCAATACAATATTCAATTTTAGACACATTTTTATAATGCATGGTTTTGTTATCGATTGACACTGTATAAACGCCTTGGCGTTTAGGAATGATTTCAATTTTATCTTTTTTCGGCACAATCACAGATGACCCAAGAGTGCGATAAACACGGTTGTTAAGACTAGAAATCTCTGTCAACTGCATCGCTTCCATCGTTGGGTGCAAAATAGCTCCGCCTAAAGATTTATTGTAAGCTGTGCTTCCTGTCGGTGTCGATACCGAAATACCGTCACCACGGAAACGTTCTAACTTCACTTTATCAATGACAACGTCAGCAACCATTGTTTTCTCAATACGTTTGATGGCTACTTCGTTAAGGGCGCGCGCTTTCACCACACGACCATCATCTAAAGTAATTTTAGCTCGCAAAACTGGATAAGATGCCTTACGCCCCTTATCAGCTCGCAAATTCTCAATTAACTTTTCTACTTCAAAATCTCGGTAATCGGTGTAAAACCCCAGATGACCGGTATGAATTCCCACAAAGCGGACTTTATCAAGGATCTTTTCATACGTGTGAAAAGCAGACAACAGCATGCCATCACCACCAATGGAAATGACAATATCTGGATCTTTTTTAGACAAATAGAATCCTTTATCTTCCTTAAATGCCGCAAAAAGCTTTGAGGCAACTCGTCTACTCTGATATTTCCCGTTTGCTACGATAGCAACACGTGTTACTTTATCTGTAATATTCGTCTGTGTCATCACTATTTCCTACACCATCACTTAATTTCCGACTTGCGGGATCAAATAAAAGCTGTGCTTCCCTAATATCCTCGCGAATTTTTCGCATCTCCTCATCCAACTCAAGGGCAATTTTTGCTGTTGTTTCCAAACGTTTTTTAATTTCATCAGGAAACTCGCCTTTATATTTATAGTTCAATGAATGTTCAATCGTTGCCCAGAAGTTCATCGCTAAAGTCCTAATTTGAATCTCAGCTAGAACTGTTTTTTGACCATCAATGGTATCAACAGGATATTCCACAATAACATGGTATGAACGATAACCACTGGCTTTCATATGCGTGATGTAATCACGTTCCTGCACGATTTTCATATCATGTCGACTACGTAAAAGTGCCAAAACTTCATCAACGTCATCAACAAATTGAACCATAATACGAAGACCAGCAATATCTTGCAAATCTTGTTCAATGTTCTCTGGTTTAATCCCGCGTAGCACCATTTTTTCCTTGATACTTTCGACCGATTTTACACGACCAGTCACAAACTCAATCGGTGAATGTCGATTTTGTTTACGAAATTGCTTGCGGATTCCGCGCAATTTAATCTTCAATTCACCAACAGTTTGTATGTAAGGATCTAAAAATTTCTCCCAGTCCATCACATTTCCTTCCTAATGGGATGGGCTTGTCACGCAGACATAACCAATCCTTGTCAAAAAATTGACTTTTGTATAGAATTAATATAACAAACCCATTATACCATATTTCTAATTGAGGAAAAAAGGAAAATTATTTTATGACACACCTTGAAATTGAGTACAAAACATTACTCACTAAAGACGAATTCAATCGTCTCAACAGTCAACTTTCACACGTTACACCAGTAACGCAAACGAATTACTACTTCGATTCAGATAATTTTGACATGAAAGCACATCGCATGTCTCTTCGCATTCGGACATTGCCAAATCGCGCAGAAATCACATTGAAAATTCCAAAAGAAGTTGGTAATTTGGAATACAACTATGATTTGAGTGTGGCTGATGCCAAAGAAATCATCAAATCAGGTCAATTTCCAGAAGTTGATTTTTTGAGACTTATCGAAGAAAATGGTGTTAAACTATCAAGCCTTAAAAATTTTGGTAGTCTGACGACAACACGCCGCGAAACAATGACAGATATTGGTCTTATGGCTCTTGATAGCAATCAATATGCTGATATTAAAGACTATGAACTTGAACTAGAAGTTGAAAATGCTGAAAAAGGCAAAAAAGATTTTGACAACTTCTTAACTCAGCATGACATTGATTTCAAGTATGCTAAAAGCAAAGTTGCTCGCTTTAGCGCAACCCTTAAACGAAATTAAAGGCGCTTTTTCCTTAGAAAATGCTGAATTATTTCAGTTTTTTTGGTAAAATATAAGTATTAATTTTAAAGGAGTTTATTTATATCATGGCAGAACATTACGCCGACAAACAATTCAAGCTTTTTTCTCTTTCTTCTAACGTAGAGATTGCACAAAAAATTGCGGACGAAGTTGGAGTCCCTCTTGGAAAAGTGTCAACACGCAAGTTTTCAGACGGCGAAATCATGATTAACATCGAAGAAACAGTTCGTGGTGATGATATCTACATCATCCAATCAACTAGCTACCCTGTTAATGACAACCTTTGGGAACTCTTGATTATGGTAGACGCTTGTAAACGTGCCAGCGCCCACACTGTCAATGTCGTTATCCCTTACTTCGGATACTCACGTCAAGACCGTATTGCTGCATCACGTGAACCAATCACAGCTAAACTTGTAGCAAACATGCTTGTTAAAGCTGGTGTTGACCGTCTTTTGACTCTTGACCTTCACGCTGTTCAAGTACAAGGTTTCTTTGATGTCCCAGTTGATAACCTCTTTACTGTTCCATTGTTTGCTAAATACTACTGCGACCTTGGTTTGAAAGGTGAAGACGTTGTTGTTGTCAGCCCTAAAAACTCTGGTATCAAACGTGCTCGTAGCTTGGCTCAAACTCTTGATTCACCAATCGCTATCATCGACTACGCTGAAGATGATGCACACCGTGAAGAAGGCTACATTATCGGTGATGTTGCTGGTAAAAAAGCAATCCTTATCGATGACATTTTGAACACTGGTAAAACATTTGCTGAGGCAGCTAAAATCGTTGAACGCGATGGCGCTACTGAAATTTATGCCGTTGCTAGTCACGGTCTATTTGCTGGAGCTGCTGCAGAAAGCCTTGATGCTGCTCCTATCAAAGAAATCTTAGTAACTGACTCAGTTGCTACTAAAGAACGCTTGCCTAAGAACATTAAATACCTTTCAGCAAGCAAATTGATTGCTGACGCGATTATTCGTATCCACGAAAAAACTCCGCTCAGCCCACTATTCTCATATAACGCTAAAAAGGATTAATTTACTATATGATATATCTCGATAATGCTGCAACTACCCCTCTCACACCTTCTGTTATTGATGCAATGACAGAAATTATGGTCAACGATTTTGGTAACCCATCAAGTATTCATGGGATTGGACGTCACGCTAACCAGCGTTTGCGTTCTTACCGCCAGACCATTGCCTCAGCTTTAAAAACTGACCCACGCCGCATTATCTTTACATCTGGTGCTACTGAAAGCAACAACACTGCCATCAAAGGCTATGCTCTTGCTAACCAAGAAAAAGGTAAACACATCATTACCACTTCTATCGAACACCACTCTGTTCTTCATACAATGGAGTATTTGGAAAAACGTTTTGGTTTTGAAGTCACATACCTAAAACCTGAAGATGGTCATATTTCTGCTAAACAAGTGGCTGACGCTCTTCGTGATGATACGATTTTAGTCAGCACAATGTTTGCAAACAACGAAACAGGTGACCTTCTTCCCGTTAAAGAAATTGGCGAACTTCTCTCAGACCATCAAGCTGCTTTCCACGTTGATGCTGTTCAAGCAATCGGAAAAATTGATGTTTATCCTGAAGAGATTAAAGCTGATTTCCTTTCAGCTTCTGCTCATAAATTCCACGGACCAAAAGGTGTGGGTATTCTTTACTCAACACCACAACACTTTGATAATTTGCTCCATGGTGGGGAACAAGAAGAAAAACGCAGAGCTAGCACTGAAAATATGATTGGTATTGCTGGTATGGCAAAAGCCCTATCAGATGCTGTTGCTAACAAAGATGCTAATTACAAACACGTCCAAGAACTACGTCAAGCCTTCCTTGATGCTATTTCTGGCTTAGACTATTACATCAACGGTAGCCAAAACAAAATGCCTCACGTGCTCAACATTGGTTTTCCAAATCAAAACAACGGTATTCTCCTAACTCGCCTTGATTTAGCTGGTATCGCTGTTTCAACTGGTTCTGCATGTACCGCTGGTACTGTTGATCCAAGTCACGTCTTGGCAAGCCTATATGGTGAAGATTCACCACGTTTGGTAGAATCAATCCGCGTTAGCTTCTCAGAACTCAACACTATCGAAGAAGTTCAAGAACTCGCTAAAAAATTAATAGAAATTGTAGGAAAATAGGATGGCATTTGAAAAAGAAATCACTTTAAAAGACTGTCTTTACAGCTATGCTATTAGCGATAATATTAAAAAATATACGCTTCGTGACACAACCTTTACGCAAAACCGTATCGGTAATTACGAATTAACGCGTTTATTGGAAAAAGTCCCTAATTCAGGTGATGGATTCCCACTAAAAATCACTATCAACAAAGATTTGACAGGTTTCAAACTAAGCATCACTGACAAATCAGGGCTTCGTTTCGTTAATATCTTCAAATCTGAAGATAATAAAATCCTCCAAGAAAAATTCTATTTCTTGATGGACAGCCTCGTTGAACGTGATATTTTCACTAAAAAAGAAGCTTAATCAATAAAAACAACTCCCTAGCTACTTCTTATTAGCTTTGGAGTTGTTTTTTTACTCTATTTTGTAAAATTTGTTTTTAATTTCACAAAGTTTTTGTTACAATAGATGTAACAAGTAAAAGGGAGATGGTATTGTGACTACTGAGAAATCTATTCCTAAAGCAACGGCTAAGCGACTTTCGCTGTATTATCGTATTTTCAAACGTTTTAATACAGATAATGTCGAAAAAGCAAGTTCAAAACAAATTGCAGATGCTATGGGAATCGATTCTGCAACTGTTCGCCGAGATTTTTCCTATTTTGGTGAGCTAGGAAGACGTGGCTTCGGCTATGACGTCAAAAAATTAATGAACTTCTTCGCTGATATCCTAAACGACCATTCAACGACAAATGTTTTATTGGTTGGATGTGGTAATATCGGTCGAGCATTACTTCACTACCGTTTCCATGATCGTAACAAGATGCAAATTGCTATGGCTTTTGATACAGACGATAATGAAATTGTTGGACATCAAACATCAGATGGTATTCCAGTTTATGGTATCTCATCACTTAAGGAGCACGCACAAGAAGCTGGTATCGAAACTGCTATTTTAACCGTTCCGAGTACTAAAGCTCAAGAAGTTGCTGATATCTTGGTTGAAGCTGGTATTCGTGGTATTTTAAGTTTTTCTCCCGTTCATCTAAATGTTCCAAAAGGTGTCATCGTCCAATACGTCGACTTAACGAGTGAATTACAGACACTTCTTTATTTCATGAGTCAATCAAATCAATAACAAACTGCAATCCAACTGCTTTTTGCTTAGCTGAGTTTATTTAGTATTAGAATACTTTTTCTTGCCTGAGAGTTTTCCTTTCAGGTTTTTTTTAGTTTTACAGTACATCTGTTTCTTCCCTAAAACTATAATATTGGTATTTGCCTACTATAATGTGATCTAAACAGACTATGCCAATATCATCGCAAGCTCGTTTCATTTTCTCGGTAAATCGTAGATCATTTTCACTCGGTGCTGGTGAACCTGACGGGTGATTGTGAATAATAATCACTGAAGTTGCCATGTTTTTACAAGCATAGTACAAAATCTCACGAGGTTCTGCGATTGAACGACGAACCGAACCAATAAAAATCGTCCGTTGTTCGATAATGCGATTCTGAGTATCCAAATAAATCGCCACCAAATGCTCCTGCTTCTGATCGCTCAACTCTAACATCATCTTTCTAGCCAAACGTTCACTACTCATGATACGCTCTTTTTGGACATATTCTGCTTTGCTAATGCGCTTTGCCAGTTCAATCATTGCTTTGATTTCAATAGATTTGACATAGCCAATTCCTTTAATTTTTTGCAATTCTTGTAAGGATAAATGCTGAAAGTCAGCAAGTGTATCGATGTGTTTTAAAATATCATTAGCTACTTCTAAAACTGGTCTTGTCTTGGTACCTGTTCGTAATAAAATGGACAATAATTCTTGATTGCTTAATTGCTCGGCACCTAAATCTCTCAATCGTTCGCGTGGCAACATGGCATCTGCTTTCATTTCTATTGCATACATAAAAATACCTCCACTTATTTATTCGTAAGTTAGAGGTATTTTTTTCTTTAATTCGCTATTCTAAACGATTTTCTTGGCGTTTAGCGACATTGTCCTTGATAATCTGATAAAGACTAGCTGCTAAAGGTACAGCTACTAGCATTCCTAAAACGCCCCAAAGCGCTGCGCCAATGGTAATAGCCATCAATACCCACATACCAGGTAATCCGATTGAGCCACCAACCACGCGCGGGTAAATAAGATTTCCTTCAAATTGCTGAAGAACGACAAGGTAGATCACGAAGAAAATAGCTTGAGAGACTGACTGAGTTGCGATCAGAATAAATCCAATTGTCAAACCAATGTAAGCTCCTACAACTGGGATTAAAGCCGTGAAGGCCACCAGAATCCCGATAGTTGCTGCATAAGGCAAATGCAACAAAAGCATACCTCCAGCTGTTAAACTACCAAGAATCATTGCTTCCAAGGTTTGTCCGACAAAGAAACCATGGAATCTCTGGTGTAAAATATCTAAAACATAGTGGACAGTCTTAGCGTATTTTCCAAGATAAGAATCAATTAACAGATTAAATTGACGAGATAGTTGTTCTTTGCTAGCTAGCACATAAATTGAAAAGACCAAACTAATAAAGACATTCAGAAGCGTTGAGGCAATGGTACTTACTGACGTTAAAATGCTTGTCAAAACTGATAACACTTGATTCAAAATCTGTTGACTGTAGTCTGATAATGTCGTCGTCACATCTGATGATGTCCCAAAGTATGCCAAAACATCTTTGACAACTTTATTGTCATTAACTTCTTTGATAAAGTTTGCAATACCACTTGTATCAATCTTCAACAGTGAATTGATACTAGCAATCAAATCTGGTAGAACAATTGAAAAGAGCCAACTAATCAACAAGATAAAGGTTAAATAAGCCAAAATCATTGAGACAGCCCGTTTTACCTTCAAAAGGTATTTATTTTTAATCAGACGTGTGAAAATCATCTCATAAAGACTCATGACGATATTTACGATATAAGCAATACCAGCTCCAATCAGAAATGGCTGACTAGCTTTAATCACCGTCGCCACAAGTGATGTTCCCGTATCCCAATATGCCTTAATCGCGTAACATATCACAAAAGCAAGAACTATATAATAGACCTGTTTTTTCTCAAATTTCATGGGGAATAAATTCTCCTTAATAAAGTTATTCCCATTATAACAAATTTTATTAAAATGTCGAAAAGTCTGCTGCTTTACCTACTTTTATCATTTCAATCCCGCTCAAAGATATATTCTTGCGTGCTTGGATTATAAATCGATTGAACACACATTTCTTTTCCATCATAAGTTATTTTGAAAATCGCACAGTTTGCTGGACGTTTTTTAGGAGTCGGCGGATTTTTCGTAGCATGCAAATAAAACTGCATAATAGCTCCACCGTGGCTGACAAATAACAAAGTCTCATCTTCTTTGCTATCTTCCAAAACTTCACGAATAGTCCGCTCCATGCGCTCATAAACCTGAACATTTGACTCTCCACCATAACGTACGAAAAAGTCTCGATAGCCTGAGCCATCTTCGTGGTGAACTGGCGGATTCAAATACTCTTGATGTGCTTCATAAGCTCCAAAATCCATTTCCTTGATGCCTTTTAAGCGAATGTAGTCTACACGCCCAGTCGCTAGTTCAGCTGTGTCACAAGCTCTCTCTTGCGTTGACGAATAGACACGCGTGAAAGTAATCCCTTCTTGCTCAAAATACCGTCTTGCTGCCTTAGCTTGTTCAATCCCTTCCTCTGTCAATGGAGAATCACAAGCTCCTTGAATACGTCCTTGAACGTTAAAGCGAGTTTGTCCATGTCGCATTAGGTAAAATGTTTTAACCATCTTTTCCTCCCTAATCTCAATATAAGCAAACTAACTCAGTTGAATGCCTTCAACCGAGTTTAGCTTATTAATCATTTAAAATATTTGCACCGCGTGTTGCAATCAAATCTTTGTAATAGAAGAATGAATCCTTGCGTGAACGGTCAAAGCTACCATTACCTTGGTCATCCGCATCAACGTAAACAAAACCGTAGCGTTTAGACATTTCAGAAGTTGAAGCTGAAACAAGGTCTGTACAACCCCACCAAGTATATCCCATCAAGTCAACACCATCTTCAATGGCTTCATACATTTGTTTGACATGAGATTCCAGATAATCGATGCGGTATTGGTCATGGATAGAACCATCTTCTTCCACCTTATCAAGAGCGCCAAGACCATTTTCAACAACCATAAGCGGTACTTGGTAACGGTCATAAAGCTTATTTAAAGTGATACGAAGTCCGACAGGATCAATTTGCCAGCCCCAGTCAGAAGCTTCCAGATATGGATTAGGTTCGCTTAGAATAAGGTTCCCTGCAGTTTCTTCACCAGATTTTTGCTTACGCGCAATAGAGCTCATGTAATATGAGAATGACATGAAATCAACAGGGTATTTTTCAAGAATTTCCAGATCACCATCAGCAATTTCTAACTCAATATTGTTTTCTTGGAAGAAACGTTTCGCGTATGAAGGGTATTTACCACGCACTTGAACATCAGAGAAGAAAAGATTTTCATGGTCTTTTTTAATTTCTTCCATGACATCATCAGGATTACATGTAGCTGGATAAGCTTGCATGCGCGCTAGCATACAACCAATTTTAAAGTCAGGATTGATTTCATGACCAACTTTTGTGGCTAAACTTGATGCCACAAATTGGTGATGCGCTGCTTGATACATCTCTTGCAAATTCAATTTACCATCGTCAAATAAGAGGCCACCAGACAAGTAACCTGTCATACCAATAATGTTGATTTCGTTAAAAGTCAACCAGTATTTGACTTTATCTTTGTAGCGATTAAAGACTGTTTCAGCGTAACGCACAAAGCAATCAATCACTTTACGATTCTTCCAACCGCCATATTCTGTGATTAGATGAATTGGAAATTCATAATGTGACAATGTCACAAGTGGTTCGATGCCATGCTTATTAAGCTCATCAAAAACTTTGTCATAAAAGGCTAGCCCTGCTTCATTTGGAGTGGCATCATCACCATTTGGAAAAATACGTGACCAGGCAATTGACATACGGAAAGTCTTAAAGCCCATTTCCGCATAAAGAGCAATATCTTCTTTGTAACGGTGATAAAAATCTGAACCCCAACGTTTCGGATATAAACCTTCTGTGTCATTTAAAGCAGCATCCAATTTAGCACGAGTCATTGGGCTATTGAATTCACTTCCCATTGATTTTCTCTCTTCTGGCGCTACTGCACGTGACGTATCTGAGGTAGCAGGTCCGCGTCCATCAACATTCCACGCACCTTCAAATTGATTGGCAGCTGTTGCACCACCCCATAAAAAATCTTTTGGAAATTGTTTTGTCATATTTTCTCACCTCATACTTTAGTTTACTCTTGTATTATATCTTGAAATGTAAGTGTTTTCTATCACTATTATCTTAAAAAACAATACTATCACATGATAATAAAACTATTTCCTCACCTTAGAGGAAAAATCTTTTCAAAAAATGAAATCAAGTATGAAAACTACTCATTTTTCATTCATTCTATAGAAGAAAATTTGACAAAAGCCCTTTCTCTCTATATAATTAATTAGTTGAAATTATTCTATTTTTTCTGAAAATGGGAAATATATTTTAATAAGTAGTACTGATTTAATGGCTAAAAGATAAAGAGTCACGATGATTTACCCTTTAACCAATGATTACAGTACTATGACTGACTTAGGAGTTTAATTATGTATAATTTTCTATCGTCTTTAGACAGTCTAGTCTGGGGACCACCTCTTCTTGTTCTTCTTGTTGGAACAGGAATTTATTTGTCTTCTCGCTTAGGATTATTGCAAGTTTTCCGCCTCCCAAAGGCCTTAAAACTGATCTTTAAATCTGAAGCAAAAGGTAAAGGGGATATTTCAAGTTTTGCTGCACTAGCCACTGCTCTTGCAGCAACTGTCGGTACTGGTAATATTGTCGGTGTCGCAACTGCCATCAAACTTGGTGGTCCAGGGGCACTTCTTTGGATGTGGATGGCCGCATTCTTTGGAATGGCTACAAAATATGCTGAAGGTGTTTTAGCCATCAAATACCGTACAACAGATGCAAATGGTGAAATTTCTGGTGGTCCAATGCACTACATTGTTAATGGGATGGGAAAACGTTGGAAACCTTTGGCCATTGCCTTCTCAATTTTTGGGGTAATGGTTGCCTTGTTTGGTTCAGGGACTTTCACACAAGTTAACTCAATCACTGATTCACTTAGCAACACTGTTGGCTGGTCACCAAAAATCATCAGTATTGTCTTGGCTGTCCTTGTCAGCATTATCATCTTCGGTGGTATTCAATCAATTTCAAAAGTTGCTGAAAAAATTGTTCCTTTTATGGCAATCATTTATATTCTAGCAACAATTACAATTCTTGCTTTCCATTGTAACCAAATTCTTCCAAGTATTGCTTTGGTTATTAAATCAGCCTTTACTGGAAAAGCAGCAACTGGTGGTTTTGCTGGAGCAACTGTTATCACAGCTATCCAAGCTGGTATCGCACGTGGTATCTTCTCAAATGAATCTGGGCTTGGTTCTGCACCAATCGCTGCTGCTGCTGCGAAAACTGACGAACCTGTTGAACAAGGTCTTGTTTCTATGACTGGTACTTTCATTGATACCATCATTATTTGTACCCTAACAGGACTTTCAATTATTGTTACTGGTGGTTGGTCAAGCAATCTTAACGGAGCAACTTTGACACAATCAGCATTCTCTACTGTCTTTGGAAACTTTGGTGTCTATGCTTTGACATTCAGTTTAATTCTCTTTGCCTTTACCACAATTCTTGGTTGGGGATATTACGGAGAACGTTGTTTTGAATTCCTATTTGGTGTCAAAGCTATTCCAGTTTACCGCATCATTTTCATCGCTATGGTCGCTCTTGGCGGTTACATTAGCCTTGAAACTATTTGGGTTATCGCTGATATCGTTAACGGTTTGATGGCAATTCCAAACTTGATTGCCTTACTAGCCCTTTCACCAATTATTATCAAAGAAACAAAACACTATTTCGATACACATTAAAAAATAAGAGATTAGGGATTATCCTAATCTCTTATTTTTCCTCTTAAAGAAAACGCTTATTAACGGGATTTCTGTGCCAAAAGAGGCGTTTTAGTGATATAATAAAAGGTAGCTCAAATTTAACATAATCTACTGATACATTTATAACCTCATTTGAACAAAGGAGGCATTTCTTATGTCAACACCAGAAGAAAACCTACGCTTAGCAAAACGAGGGCCCATTGTTAGTATTATTGCCTACATGGTCATCACCTTATTGAAGCTAATCACTGGTTATTTTTTGAATTCATCATCATTAATCGCTGATGGTTTTAACAACTTGTCTGATATTCTCGGAAATGTTGTACTTTTAATTGGACTACATTTGGCGAGCAAACCAGCCGATGAAGATCACCGCTTTGGTCATTGGAAAATGGAAGATTTATCAAGTTTGATCACTTCTTTCATCATGTTCTACATTGGCTTTAAAGTTCTCTTTCAAACCATTGAAAAAATCATCTCAGGTAGCATGACACCTCTTGATCCTGAAGGTGCCATTGTCGGAGTCATCTCTGCAGCGATTATGTATGGTGTTTACCTTCACAATAAACGCCTCTCACAACGTGTCAAATCAAGCGCACTCTTAGCCGCATCAAAAGATAATCTTTCTGATGCTGTCACTTCTATCGGTACTTCTGTAGCCATCCTCGCAGCTTCATTTAACTTAGTCATCATTGATAGATTGGCTGCCATCGTTATTACTTACTTCATTTTGAAAACAGCCTATGATATTTTTATCGAAAGTGCCTTTAGTCTTTCAGATGGCTTTGATCAAAAAGAACTCCAAAAATACAAAGAAGCTATCCTCAAATTACCAAAAGTTTCAAATGTCAAATCACAACGTGGTCGCTCGTATGGAAGCAATATTTACCTTGATATCGTTGTTGAGATGAATCCTGACCTATCAGTTTACGAAAGCCACGAAGTCACTGAACAAATCGAAGAAATTCTTCGTAAAGATTTCTCTGTTTACGATACTGATGTTCACGTTGAACCAGGAGCAATCCCTGAAGATGAGATTTGGGATAATGTCTACAAAAAGCTTTATAAAGCCGAAAAAACCATTCTCGCTAAGATTCCAGATTACGAAAACCTTATCTCAGATGACTTCTACCTTATCGATGTTGACGGTCATTCCTATACCAAATCTGAAATGACTGCTCGAGAAAGACACTACATGAGCAATATCGAAGCTTTTGAAATGACATCTATCAGTCAAAAAACAAAGCTTATCACTTACAAGCTCGATAATATGACTCATACAAGTATCTGGCGTCGGAAGGAAAATTGGTTCCTTGTCTTCCACCAAATCACTCCACAAACAACAAATTCTCAAGATTAACCGCAAAACCAGGATTAATACTCCTGGTTTTTTAGATGCTTAGAACTAATCAGTTATTTTAATTAACTGGTTAACTATTTTATATTATAGCACGATTTTATTGATAATCAAGAAAAAAATGAAAACTAAAAAAGTTCTAAGTTTCACTACTTAGAACTCTTTTAATTTATTTTTTAACGGCATCAGTTGCCACGTCATCACCAAACCATTTGTTTGAGATTTCTTGGAACTTGCCTTCTTGATAAAGTTTTTGGAAAGCCTGATTGATTTTCTTAACCAATGTTTTATCAGCTTTTCTAGCCCCTACAGCAAAATCTTCACCATCAAACTCACTAGCAATGATATTGTAGTTATCTAATTCACCTTCTTGTTCAAGGTAATAATTAGCGTAAACTTTATCGATCAAGAGACCATCAATACGATCGTTTTTAAGATCAATGAGGGCTTGTGTGAAGGTTTCATACTGTGTCGCATCACCACCAGATACAATATCTTTCAAAACTTTTGGTTTTGCATTGAAAGCATCGTAACCAGATGAACCTGATTGAGCTCCGAGGACTTTATCTTTCATCCCTGCAAAACTTGTAATTCCTGAAGATTTTTTAGTGACTAGCACTTGTTCATTAACCATGTAAGGATTTGTAAAGAGAACTTTTTCGGCACGTTCATCACTAATAGAATAACCATTCCAAATCAAATCAATCGTACCGTTGTTCAATTCAGTTTCTTTCATATCCCAGTTGATTGATTGCCATTTCACTTTAATACCATACTGTTCAAAGACGGCATTGGCAAGATCGATGTCAAAACCAACATTTTTGCCATCTTCATCTTCGTACCCCATTGGTACAAAAGTGTTATCAAAACCAATCGTAATCTTACCATCTTTTTGATAAGTTTTCCATTGGTCTGTCTTAGCAACTTTTTTTGATGACGATGACCCGCAAGCAGCTAAACTAACTGTCGCAACAAGCGCCATAGCACTTAAAAGAACTTTTTTCAATTTCATAAAGACACCTAATGAGACTTTCTGTTATTTTGGATTAATTTTTAAAATGTGATCTGAAATCGTTTCTGCAAATTGTAAATCATGGGTAACCACAATCTGAGTCATTCCAGCTTCTCGGTTTTGTAAAATCAATTTTTCAACTTCTTGACGTAATTCTGGGTCAAGCGCTGACGTTGGTTCATCATAACCAATGATTTGAGGATCAATCATCATCGCACGAGCAAGGGCGACACGTTGCTTTTGCCCACCTGATAATGAGTAAGGATAAGCATCCGCATGTTCTCCCAAACCAAGACGTTTAAGAAGACCAAGCGCCTTTTCTTTTGCCGCTTCTTTTGTCATTCCCATTGTTTTAACAGGTGACAAAATCAAATTATCTAAAACAGACAAATGTGGGAACAATTGAAAATCTTGGAAAACAAAACCAAGCAAGTTTAGTGTCTCTAAGTGATCAATCGGAACAACTTCACCATTATAGATGATTTCACCCGAATCAATTTTTTCAAGACCAGCAAGCATACGTAGCAAAGTGGTTTTACCACCACCTGAAGGTCCTACAAGAGACAAAATTTTACCATCTTCAATTGTTAAATTAAAATGATCAAAAATTTTCTTTTGACCAAATTGTTTGGATATATTTTTTAATTCTAACATCTGGTCACCTCTTATTTATAATAATCAAATTTTTTCTCAGTTTGTTTTGAAATCAAGGTAACAATACCAATCATAAGCAAGTAAATAGCCCCTGCCACAAACATCGGTGCAAGTGTTGCATCACGGTTGGCAGCTGTCTTACTTGCAAGTAACAAATCACCAACCCCAAGAACATAAACGAGTGAAGAGTCTTTGACAAGGTTGATAATTTCATTGAAAACACTTGGTAAAACAATCTTGAAAACCTGTGGCAAAATAATATAATGAATGGTTTGCAACTGATTTAATTTCAAAACTTTTGCAGCTTCGTATTGACCTTTAGGAATAGCAGCAATCCCACCACGGAAAATTTCAGCAAAATAAGCTGCATAATTCAAGGTAAATGCCAAAATTGCCGCAGGCATACGTTCCATAACCACTCCTACACTTGGTAAAACATAGTAGAAGAAAATAAGTTGCAATAGCAATGGTGTTCCACGCATAATCCATACATATAATGTCAACAACCATTGCAAAGGTTTAAATTTAATCTGCATCAAAAAAGCTAGGATAGCACCAATCGGAATGGAAAGCACAATAACAATACAGAAAACTTGCAAAGTTACCGCAGCGCCATCTAACAAGCTAGGCAGAACTTGTGAAATATATGACATGTTATCTCCTAAAAAGAATTTGTTACTATTATAGTATTATATCAAATTTTCAAACAATTGGGGAGCAAAGAAGAATATTTTATCATTTGACCTTATAAAAATGAATTCGAATAACATAACTATATTTATGTAAATAATATCTTTAAATATAAAAAACGCTACGAGAAAAGCTCATAGCGTTAATGTCATTATAGTTTTTTAACAAACTCTGATTTTAATTTCATTGCACCGAAACCATCGATTTTACAATCAATGTTGTGGTCACCTTCAACAAGACGAATGTTTTTAACACGAGTTCCTTGTTTAAGATCTTTTGGTGCACCTTTTACTTTCAAGTTTTTAACGATAGTAACACTGTCACCGTCAGCAAGACGAGTTCCGTTGCTATCAAGAACAACCAAGCCATCTTCTTCTTCAACTGAATCAGCTGGGTTCCATTCATAAGCGCACTCTGGGCAAACTAACATTAATCCATCTTCGTAAACATACTCAGAGTTACATTTTGGACAATTTGGTAAAGACATCATTTCTCCTTATCAAAAAATAGCTATAACTTTATTACTGTCATAAAGTTAAAAGTTACATTATCCATTCTACCTTAGAAAGTAAATTTTGGCAAGTATTATTCCACAGTAACCGATTTCGCAAGGTTACGAGGTTTATCGACGTCCAAACCACGTTGAAGTGTTGCGTAATAAGCAATCAATTGTGCTGGGACTACCATTGCAATAGCTGACAAGAATGGATGTACAGTTGTTACGATGATATCGTCACCTTCACGAGCCTGACTTTCATCAACAATTGTAAGAACGCTTGCTCCACGTGCTTCAACTTCTTGGATATTACCACGTGTATGTGATGCAAGAACAGGATTGCTTGAGATAAGAGCGATAACAGGCACACCTTCTTCAATCAATGAAATTGTACCGTGTTTCAATTCACCAGCTGCAAATCCTTCACATTGAATGTATGAAATTTCTTTTAATTTCAAACTTGCTTCCATGGCAACATAGTAATCTGAACCACGACCAATGTAAAAGGCATTACGAGTTTCTTTAAGAAGTGACTCTGCTTTTTCAGCAATCGTATCTTTTTCAGAAAGTGTTGCTTCGATAGATTGTGCAACGATAGCAAGTTCGTGAACAACATCAAAATCAGCTGCTGCTTTGTTGCCATTAGCATCGCCTACTGCTTTAGCAAGAATTGCCAATGTTGCAACTTGAGCTGTGTAAGCTTTTGTAGAAGCCACTGCAATTTCAGGACCTGCATGCAAAAGCATAGTGTATGTTGCTTCACGTGACAATGTTGAACCTGGAACGTTTGTAATAGTCAAACTAGGAATGCCCATTTGATTTGCTTTAACCAAAACTTGACGACTATCAGCAGTTTCACCTGATTGTGAAATCATGATGAAAAGTGGTTTTTTGCTCAATAAAGGCATGTTATAGCCCCATTCAGATGCAATACCGAGTTCAACTGGTGTATCAGTCATTTGTTCAAGGAATGATTTTGAAGCAAAACCAGCATGGTAAGATGTTCCAGCAGCCAAAATGTAAATACGATCTGCTTCTTGAACAGCTTTGATGATTTCAGGATCAACAGTGACTTGATTATTGTCATCTGTGTAGGCAGTGATTAACTTACGCATAACTGTTGGTTGTTCATCAATTTCTTTCAACATATAGTAAGGGTAAGTTCCTTTACCAATATCAGATAAGTCAAGTTCAGCTGTGTAAGAATCGCGTTCGATAGTATTGCCATCATAATCCATAACTGAAACAGAATCTTTTGTCAAAACAACCAATTCTTTGTCGTGGATTTCCATAAATTCGCTAGTTTCGCGGATCATAGCCATAGCATCTGAACATACCATGTTGTATCCGTCACCCAAACCAATCAAAAGAGGTGATTTATTTTTAGCCACATAAATAGTATCAGGATCTTCAGCATCAACCAAAGCAAAAGCATATGAACCTTCGATGATTTTCAACGCTTTTTTAAAAGCTTCAAGGACTGACAAACCTTGTTCAACGAATTCACCAACTAAATGAACCGCAATTTCAGTATCAGTTTCACCTTTAAGATGGTGATTTGAAAGATATCTTTCTTTGATTTGTAGATAGTTTTCAATAACACCGTTGTGAACCAAAACGAAACGTCCAGTTTCAGATGTATGTGGGTGAGCATTCAATTCAGTTGGTTGACCGTGAGTTGCCCAACGGGTGTGACCAATACCAGTGTAACCAGCCATATCAATTCCAATTTTCGCACGAAGATCAGCAATACGTCCAACTGATTTAATTAAGCGACCTTGATTAACACCATTAGTAACGTAAATTCCTGCAGAATCGTAACCACGGTACTCCAATTTTTCAAGACCTTGCATTAAGATGTCTGTTGCGTTTTTGTTTCCAACAACACCAACAATACCACACATATTTTTTTACCTTTAATAGGAAAAACCTATTATCTCTTTCTTATTTTTTGAATTGGTATAGTCTAATAAAGACCTTCCAAAACCTTACAGCAACAGTATATAACTTTACTTTTACCTTGTCAACAGAAAGATTGGTATAAAATATACTATACCAATTCTTTATTGGTATAAAAGGAAAATTAAACCAACAAAAAACAGAGTAGCTAAACTACTCTGTTGTAATAAATCCAAATTGATTAAGTGGTAAAACTTTGAAAGTAACAACACCACGAATTTGACTTTCCTTGATTAGTCCAAAACTACGACTATCATTAGTATTCTGACGATCATCATTTAAGACTAGATAATACCCTTTTGGCACTTCGTTATATTTACCATTAGAAACTGTATTAACAGAAAAATCAGAAGTAAATGGCTGTTGGGTATCCGAAGTTGACAAATATTCGGATTTTATCTTGCTAATGTACGGTTCTTCTTTTACTTTGTTATTAACATAAAGAATATCATCCATTACAGTCACACTTTGTCCAGCTGTTGCGACAACACGACTAATGTAAAAAATACCATCTTTCTTGTAAACGATGAAATCTTTATAGCGTGGTTCTCGATTTCGATTAACAACTACGACATCACCATTTGATAGGTATGAATTAGCGGCATCTTCATGCACTCTAAATGTTGAAAAAACAAAAATTCTCAACAAAAATATCGCTAAAATAGCAATTAAGACTAAAATAATGTTTCGAATAAAATCGCGCTTAACCATAATTTCTCCTATTCTTTGTTCTATTATATCATGTTTCTGAACATAAAAAAAGTGGGCATGTGACTTTTGACACAAAGTAAGTAAGTTAGCCTTGTTTTATCTAGATAAAAGAATAAAAAATGAGAATATTTGCCCCTTCTGTGCCCCTCGCTACCATTTTGACATAAAAAAAAAGCCCTATCAGACAGGCTGAAAAGCTTGATATGATAGGCTTTTTATTATTTAGGTTATTTTACAGTGCAAACCTTCATAATTGATGAAAACAATTTTGTGTGTTGGATTGTCAATGTACCTGCTAAATTCTGGATGTTCACGCATTTCTGCTGCCCACTGTTTTGCTACTGATTTAGTTAAACCCTCCCAGCGTTGCATGAGATGATCATAGTCGCCCCATTCAGCATCTTCGTTAACACCGACAGCCTTGTAAGTTATTTCGACCTTTGGCATAGCGTGCTCCTTTTAAATATGCTATAATTTAATTAAGTTAATTTTTGTTAGTGACTGATTGCCGTCAGTCGCTTTTTTTGTGTCAAAAAAATGGTTTCATCTTCTACTCCTTTCTATTGTCTACTGCTCTCAACTAGCAGTTATAGCCCTAGCAAGTCTCTGAATAATGTCATGTATTTTTTGGAGGAAATACATAATTTTTGATAGATATTTATATAGGAGACCATGAATGAATCAATAACTGCTTAAACGTGTAAATATTAAAATAAAGAGAATACTGACTTGCTAGAGCTGTAACTACTAGCTGAGAGATAGTTTTAAATTTTAATCAATTTTGTAATCTTCAATAACTCGTAAGATAAATTGATTAGCTTTCAGGCCGCGAGTTGAGCCACTCAAAATATTAGTAACTTCTTGTCGACTCATTCCATATGCAGCTGCTAAAGCCGCTTTTTTGATATTGTTTTCTTTTAAGAAGTCACAAATTTTTTTGCGTCCATTTGCAATATCTGGCATCTTTCTTCCTCCCTTTTTTAAACTGTAAACAAGAAATAACTATTTTTTAAACTTTTCTTTATATAACACTTGACATTTTTTAAAGAGTTTTATAAAATCAAGGTATACTAAAGAACGCCTATAAATCAATATTCTTAGCTCGCCAAAGCATTTATAAAAACTTATTTGGTTGGTTGTTTTTTTAGTTGTTTCTTACTTACAAAAAATATTTTTACAGAACTCTTTAAAAATTGTCAAGGATTTTTACAAAGTTTTTAAAAATATTTTTTGTCATACCCTAGAAAGGTTGATAAATTAATGTTTCCAACATTTGATATAGTTAAAGAACTATGTAAAAAACAAGGTATTTCTATAAATACTTTAGAAGAAAGAGTTGGTTTCTCTAGAAATTCACTTTATTCTTGGAGAAACAGCTCACCAAAACCTGAAAAACTAAATGTAATTGCAGATTATTTCAATCTATCTACTGATTATTTATTGGGAAGAACTAAATTTCCTTATGTAGCTACATCTGAGAATGCTGCCACTTCTACTAATAATAAGATAGAAGAACAAGCACTTGTCATGTTCCGTAAAGAAACAGCAAACATGACTGACATGGAAAAGCAACGTTTTAACAACGCTCTTTCTGGATTAATGCAAACTGCTCGTAGTCTTATTGAAGACGATTCAAACTGGAAGTAGGTGTTTTTATTTGGAATATCGTTTTATCAATTCTGCTGATTATTATCTTTACCAGCAGAAAGCCAATTTCTTCTTAGCTGAAGCTAGTTATTATTTCAATTTGCCGTTGTCTGAAATAACCAGCAAACATGTTATAGATTACTTCGAAAAGAAATACAATATCTTATTTATCTTTCTTGATGTTGATAAATACGAAGACTATTTTAGAAATATCGGGGGACGTCAGGCTACTAGAGAAGATATTAAATATAGAGGATTGGTTAATAATTGTAGAGTAAAATTTACAAGTAAAGAAGTTTGTAATTCGTTATCTGGTATGACAATGACTTATGATCATTCAGATAGATATATTGTTTACATTAATCAAAGAACTATTCTAGGTCGACTAATGTTTTCAATTTTACATGAACTGAGTCATATTTTTGCCCATTTTGAAGGTGAGAAAAGTCAACGTATGTATGCATCTATGATGTCCAATGCATCTGATATTTCTACTGGATGTTATCCTAGAGAATTACAGCCAATTGAAGATGAAGCAAACACATTAGCTTCGCTGTTTCTATTAAATGATGAAAGATTAAAAGCTAGCATCCTAACTGGAAAAAGTTTCAATGATTTAATCAGAGAAAACTATATGTCTGGTGCAGCAATTATGAATCGTTTAAAGAACTTTTTAGTATATAATTACTGTATTCCAATTCAAGATGCAGTTCGCATTGCGTTAGATTATCGCAATGGCTATAATTATACAATTCAATCAATTGTATTTTGATAAAACGATATAAAGGAGAAATTATGGATTTTGAAAAATTAAAAGGATTCGCAAAAACATTGAAGGCAAATATTACATTTGTGGATATAATGAAGAACCTGTACTGTTTGAATTTGCTGGCTCTCAAGTTGTAGAAAAAACTGTAACTAAAGGGAAAACTAAAAAGCAAGGTCGTGCAGGAAGTGTTCTCGGTGGTGCTGCACTTGGTAGTGTTATTGCTCCTGGTGTAGGAACAATTGTTGGTGGTATGGCTGGTGGGGCTCGTAAGAAAAAAGGAACAATTGACACTACTTCTGTTACTATTGTCGAAGAGAAACCAGGTAAAGCTACTGTCAAACTTCGTAACATTGAAACTGGTGAAATTACATCAATTCAAACTAAATTAACACAAGCTGAAGCAAACAATGTTCAAATGTTCTTTTTAAGCTAAACAGTTAAAAGTAATAAAGATTTATGAATAATACTTTTAGGGGACTTGTTTAAGAATTACTACAGAAACTTAAGAAAAAATAAAGTTTTTTACTCAAAAGAGTTGACAAAAAAAGTAAAGTGTTCTAAAATGAATACACAATAAAGTTAGTTCAGCTCTTGAGAGTAGACCCCCCACCATAAGGGGAGTGCCGAAATCAAGAGCTTTTTTGTATTTTTAGGAGGAATAAAGATTGAAAATAGCAATTTTGGTAGATGGTGGCTTTTATAGAAAACGTGCAGCAACTGTCTTAGGACGTTTGACTGCTAAGCAGAGAGCAACCGAATTATATAGTTATTGTAATAGGCATCTAAAAGATACAAACTACGGTGATGAAGTCCGTCATAATTTATACAGAATTTTTTATTATGACTGTCCTCCTATTTCAAAACAAGTTTATCATCCTCAATTAAAAAGAACTATAGATTTTAGTAGGAGCGAAACTAAGGCATGGACTGAAGATTTCTTTAATGAATTGAGCCATAAACGTAAAGTTGCTCTTAGGCTCGGTGAATTAAGTGAGGGAACAGTACATTATAATTTAAAACCAAGTTCAACTAAAAAATTATTAAATAATACTATAACTGTTGAAGATTTAACTGAAAAAGACTTTAGTTTATCTATGCAACAAAAAGGTGTTGACATGCGTATAGGTCTTGATATAGCTTCTTTAGCTTATAAACACCAAGTCGATAAAATTGTATTGATAGCTGGAGATAGTGACTTTGTTCCTGCTGCAAAGCTTGCTCGCAGAGAAGGGATTGATTTTGTCTTAGACCCTCTTGGTAGCCATATAAAAGATAGTCTGAGTCTTCACATTGACGGTCTACGCACCTGTGATAATGCTTATAAACAATAAAGCAAAAAACCTTACACTTCCTGTCGCCAAACTTAGAGTGTAAGGAATAATTGGTAGTATAGTAAAAACCTGCATACTGCAGGCCTCTTTACTATACCCATTTTACCATAGAAATGAGGTATTAACAAATGTGGTCAGAAAATCATAAAAGTGGAAAAATTAATTTTGTCGAAAGATACAGAGATCCATATACAGGCAAGTGGAAGAAAGCGTCTGTATTGATGGAAAAAGATACTCCTCGCATAAGAAAATAAGCTCAAAAAATACTTGATGAAAAAATTGCTGCAATCTTACAAGAGCTAAATTCAAGCGAAGTTTTATACACTGATGTCTTAAACAACTGGTGGAAATTCCACCAAAAAGAACTTAGGCGCACTTCTATAAGCTCGCTAAAAAGTAATGTTCAGTATGTGAGAGAAAATTTTGGTATTGATGTCAAAATATCTAAAATAGATACTTATTATGTTCAACAATTTATAAACAGTCTTGAATTATCAAGACCAAGACTTGAACGTGTTAAATCAATATTAAATCAATCATTTGATTATGCCGTTTCTCTTAATCACATTAAAACCAACCCAGCAAGACAAGCTAAACTTCCTAAAAAGGTGCTAACCATTGAAGGCTATGAAAAAATCAAAAATAAATATCTGGAAATTGAAACAGAGCTTATTCCATTAATTAATGAATTACGACGCACGAAACGGACTTACTTGAATTCACTGATTGCCGAATTTCTATTTTTAGATGGTGCACGTATTGGTGAAGTCGTTGCTTTAGAAGATATTAATTACCGTAAAGACGATAATTTTGTAGATATTTTTGGCACTTTAGACAGTGTCCAAGGATACAAAGAAGGCCAAAAAAGAACCACCCAAAACACCTGCTGGCTATCGTAGCAATAAGTTATCAAAACGTGAATCAGAAATATTAGATGAAGCTATTAAGATTCGAGATTTAAACAAAAGCTTAAATCCTAATTGGATTACTATGGACCGTAGCTATATTTTTGTAACAAACCGTGGCGTACCTATCCAACGTAATTCGTTCAATGAATCTATTAAAGCAGCAAACCAACGTCTTGAACATCCTATTAATAAACCGATAAGTTCACACATTTTTAGACACACACTTGTCAGTTATTTAGCCGAAAAAGGTGTACCGCTAAAGGCAATTATGGACAGAGTTGGCCACGAGGACAGCGAGACCACAATGAAAATTTATACACATGTCACAAACAAGATGAAAGACAAAGTTGTTGACATGATTAACGAATTACCGCTTTAGTTTGCCCCTTCTGTGCCCCTCGCTACCATTTTGATATAAAAAAAGCCCTATCACACAGGCCATAAAGCTTGATATGATAGGAACTTTTTATTTTCGTCGTAGACTGCTGGATGTTCTTCGTTCAACGAACTGTGACCATCCTAGCATTCCTGACGGGGGTGCGTCAACGAAATCAAAGATTTCTGACTTACCACCTTATTTTACAGTGCGGATACGCATTGTGTTTGTACCACCTGAACCAACAGGAACACCAGCGACGATAACGATGTTATCACCTGATTGAACCAATCCTGATTCAAGAGCAGCTTTTTCAGCAACTTCAAACATGTCATCAGTTGATGCAGGTTTTTCAGTTACGACTGGAATAACACCCCAGTTAATCATCAATGATTTTTGAGTTTTTTCGTCGAATGTTACAGCCAAGATGTCAGCATCTGGACGGTATTTAGAGATAAGACGAGCAGTGTTACCAGATTCAGTAAGAGCAACTACAAGTTTGATATCCATTGAGCTTGTTGCATCTTTAACTGCAGAAGCAACAACTTCTGTTTTAGAAGTACGAGCGAATGATGATGAATCAAGACGTCCGTATTCGTTAAGAAGAGTTTGAGCGTTTTTATCGATTGTAGCCATTGCACGAACTGCTTCAACTGGGTATTTACCGTTTGCAGATTCACCTGAAAGCATTGTTGCGTCAGTACCATCGATAACAGCGTTGAACACGTCAGATACTTCTGAACGAGTTGCACGTGGTTTTTCAGTCATAGATTCAAGCATGTTTGTTGCTGTGATAACTGCTTTACCAGCTGCGTTAACTTTAGTGATGATCATTTTTTGGTAAACTGGAACCATTTCGAATGGAACTTCGATACCCATGTCACCACGAGCAATCATGATACCATCAGCAGCTTCGATGATTTCGTCGATGTTTTCGATACCTTGTTGGTTTTCGATTTTAGCGAACAAACGAACGTGTCCGTTACCAGTTTCTTCACAGATTGCACGAACTTCTTCAACGTCTTTTGCAGTACGTACGAATGAGATAGCGATGAAGTTAAGACCTTGTTCAAGACCAAAACGGATATCAGCGTTATCACGTTCAGCAAGAGCTGGGAATGGGATTTTAGTGTAAGGAATGTTTACACCTTTTTGTTTAGCGATAATACCATCGTTTTCAACTTCAACAACAAATTCACGAGTTGCATCGTCTTTAGCGACAACACGAAGACCAAGTTTACCATCGTCAACAAGAACTTGTTTACCAACTTCAACGTCATCGTAGATGTCAAGGGCACCAGCAACGTTCAAAGCGATAACTTCACGAGTTGATTTGATACCTTGTTTAGTAGCAACACGGATTTGTTCACCAGTTTTGTATGAATATTCTTTAGCTTCGCCTTCAAAAAGTTCAGTACGGATTTCAGGACCTTTAGTGTCAAGAAGGAAACCAACTTTTTGTCCAGCAATTTCTTCGGCACGACGTACAGTTGCCATACGTTCACCTTGTTCTGCGTGGTCACCGTGTGAGAAGTTGAAACGGAATACGTTTGCACCTTCTTTAATCAATTGAGCGATTTTTTGTGCTGATGCTTCAACATCAAGGCTTTCACCCCAATATCCATCTTCACCGAATTTTTTACCACCACGGATTTCAACCGCAGGACCAAGTGTTGCAACGATTTTTACGCGTTTATTCATGATAATATGAAACTCCCTTTATTTTTAAGCCGAATGAACGACTATTAATAACAATAATTTTTAATCTAATACTATACTATATTACAAATGAGCAATGTCTCGATTTAATTGAGCAAAGTCAAGACGTGCTTTGTGTGGCATGTTGACGATAATGCTACCATCTTCTGCCAATGAGAATAGAGCACCTTCTTCTTTAGTACCAAGAATTGGGCTTTCTACTAATTCTTCGTTGTGGATACCAACGGCAAGTCCACCACGACCTTGTTGAAGCAATTCAACAGCGTGAGCACCCATCCAAGAAGCAAGAACACGATCACGAGGTGATGGTGCACCACCACGAAGGATGTGACCAAGGTTAGTTGCACGAAGGTCGCTAGTATCACCAGCTTCTTTCATCAACTCTGCAAATTTTTCAGCATGCATTACACCTTCAGCAAGAACGATAAGGTGACGTTCTTTACCTTTGTTTTCGTAACCATCTTTAACTTTTGCAACAACTTCGTTGATGTCATATTCTTCTTCAGGAATAATGATTTGGTCAGCACCTGCAGCAATACCTGCCCAAAGAGCGATATCACCAGCGTTACGTCCCATTACTTCAACAACGAATGTACGTTTGTGACTGTAAGATGTATCACGGATTTTGTCAAGAGCTTCCATAGCTGTGTTTACAGCTGTATCAAACCCAAGAGTGTAATCTGTACCAGCGATATCGTTATCGATTGTACCTGGGATACCAACTGCTGGGAATCCGTGTTCTGTCAAGCGCATAGCACCGTGATAAGAACCGTCACCACCGATAACAACGACACCTTCGATACCGTGTTTTTTAAGTTGTTCGATACCAGCAAGTTGTCCTTCAAGAGTTGCAAACTCAGGGTAACGAGCTGATTGAAGGAAAGTACCACCACGTGACAAAATGTTTGAAACACTTTGAGCGTCCAATGGGAAAATGTCGCCATCGACCATACCAGCATAACCGCGGTTGATTCCGAAGACTTCCATTCCTTCTTTAATTGCTTTACGAACAACTGCACGAACAGCAGCATTCATACCAGGAGCGTCGCCGCCACTAGTCAAAACAGCAATACGTTTCATTTTGCTAATACTCCTTTTATTAATCTAACGTTCTTATTATAGCACATTACTTTGTAAAAAGCTTTACTTTATTTTATTTTTACTAAATTTTTATTGATAAATCGTTTTCACTGTATATGGAGTTAAAGCTTGTAAAAGTTCTTCGTCCTTTTTAACCAAATGTCTCTCACTTTGCAAGGTTTGCTTACTATCTTGATAATGCAAAATCACGGGAATATTTCCTGGATATTGTGACAAGATTTCTGAAACTTCTCTATCATGTAAATGATTTGGAAGTAATAACCACAAGCGTTCACTACTTGCTTCTTGAACATGATTTAACACCATCTGCAATCGATTGTTGCGATTTTGAATCTTACCTGTTAAATAATAAAATCTTCCTTCTTGCAATTCGTCTTTATAATGTGTAAAAACTTCTGGAAAGAGAGTGACGTCAAATTTTTTCTGTGTGTCTGTCACATTTAGAAAAGCCATCTGCTCACCCTTGGTTTTTGTTCGAATCACACGAATCTGACTTAATTCAACAAGAATAGTCGCTTCAGTATTTTCATGCAAATCGGACAAAGCCGTAAAAGCAATAGATGAATTCTTGGCAATTTCAAGAAGAGGATGAGGACTGATTCCCACACCTAGCAATCCCTGTTCCTGACGATATTTTTCAGTATTTGGAAAGTCTTCTACTTCAATCCAATTATAGGAATTCTCTGCAAAAAGACTTCCTAACTCATTAACAAACATGAAAAGAGGTTCCAGATTTTCAATAATCTTGCGACGATTTTTTTCAAAATTATCAAAAGCACCGACTTCAACCAATGGTGTGATAAGTTCCTTCTTCTGGTAATTCTCAGGCAACTTGGTCAAGAAGTCCTCAATACTTGAAAATGGTCGATGATCAATAATCCAGTAACATAAATCACGTGGAAGTGCGCGTAGATTTTTCAAGCCAAGATAAATTTGACCATCAGCTATCTTATCGTTATAAGGCACTGTATTGATGTCGATTTTCTTGATGCGAAACTCTGATTCCATAGCATCCGTAATATAATCGGCACTTGAATAATTCAGCATGACATCATAAAAAACTGCAGGATAGTGTGCCTTAAAATAAGCTAGTTGAAAAGCTAATGCTGAGTAAGCAAAGGCGTGACTTCTATTAAAACCGTAGCCTGCAAATTTAGCCATGCGAGAAAATAAATCTTTAGCTGTTTCAAGCGGTCGACCAAGAGACTGTGCACCTTTTAAGAACTCGCTTTCCATTTTTTGCATGTCTTCTGCCTTTTTCTTAGACATGGCACGACGCAATAAATCCGCTTTTCCTAAAGTAAAGCCTGCATAGACTTGCGCAATTTGCATAACCTGCTCTTGATAAAGCATGATGCCATAGGTTGGCTCCAAGATTTTTGCCACCAAAGGATCGATTAAATCAATCGCTTCTTGTCCAAAACGACGTCTAATAAAGTTCTCGGTGTAATCACTAGCCCCTGGACGGTTCAAACTCGTTGTTGCCACAATATCTTCAAATTTTTGTGGTTTAATACGTTTTAACAGATTAATGGCGCCAGCTTGTTCAAATTGAAAAATTCCTTTTGTCTTTCCTGCAGCAAATAAAGCTAGCGTTTGCTGATCTTCTAAATCAATCAATTTGATGTCAATAGTGATGCCGTATTCTTTAACGACCTTTTCTTGCATGCGTTGCACAAAAGTAAGGTTACGAAGCCCAAGAAAGTCCATTTTAAGAAGACCATTTGCTTCAACTGCAGCCGCATCGTATTGCGTAATCATCATATCTTCGCCAGCTTTTAATGGAATATGCTCGGTCAAATTATCATCGCTCATCACTACTCCTGCAGCGTGGATTGAAGTCTGACGAGGATTTCCTTCGATACGTTTGGCAATCGCAAAAGCTTTTTGATACTCGATTTTAGAATTAATAATTTGACGGAAAGATAAGTTCTTTTCATAAACTGTAGTCAAATTATCTCTAAAACTGATTTTTTTAGTGATATTAGTCAATTCATGCTCTGGTGCACCGAATCGTTTAAAAACATCACGAATAGCTTGTTTAGCACCAAAAGTTGAAAAAGTCACAATTTGAGCCGAATGAAGACTACCATAACGATTACGAACATAATGAAGAAACTCACTACGATAAACATCTGGTAGGTCAATATCAATATCAGGCATGCTATAACGTTCTTCATTTAGAAAACGTTCAAAGAGCAGATTGTTCTTTACTGGGTCAATCCCAGTAATATCAAGAGCATAGGAAACTAAACTTCCTGCTGCAGAACCACGCCCCATTCCCATGTAATAGCCTCGACTGCGACCAAAACGCAACAAATCCCAAACAATGAGGAAATAATCATCAAAGCCCATCTTGTGAATGACTGAAAGCTCTTTTCTTAATCGTTCTTGGTACTCTGGCAACCAAAGATTTTTAGCCTTAAGCCCTGCTTCAGTTAATTCTATCAATTCCTCCTGGGCAGGTTTTTGACGATTAAAGCGCGGCAATTTTAGTTCGCTATTAAAGTCATAGTGAATATCAGAAACTAATTTTTCTAGATTCTCTAGAGCTTGTGGAAATTTTTGCTCAAAAGCTTGTGTTAAAATATCACAAGCCATCAACTGCTGTCCTTGCGGTGCAGCCGGCGCATCCTTCAAGCTAATATTATCTCGAATAGCATGAAGCATGTGAAGCGTTTCGACTTCGTTAGTATTAAAATACCGTACTGTATGAAGTGGAATTAAAGGCTTGTCATAATCCCTTTCCTCTGAGTGAACATTTACTCCGATATAATACTCAAAAGGAAGCGACAGGCTCTCTAAACCATCAAAATACGGGATAACAACCACTAAGCCTGACAAGTAATCCTTTAGATCTTCTAGCTGAATCCCAGAGGTCATCTGACGGCTAGACACTTTCATCAAGTTTTTGTAACCTGTCGTATCACGCGCAATTAAGTACACACTTAAGGAAAGATTTTCCTGTAAATTAAGCGTCAACTCAAGACCTAAAACAGGGCGTAAGCCTTCGCTTTTAGCTTTTGTAATAAAATGAAAGGCGGCATAGAGATTATCTTTGTCCATAATCCCAATGGTTTGGTAGCCTAATACTTTTGCTTCTTTGACATAGCCCTCTAAGTCAATTAAGCTATCCATAAAAGAATAAACAGTCTTGGTATCTAATTGGGCAAACATAAAAGCACTCCTTTCTCCGATTGATTTCTGTATCTATTATACACTAAAAATGGTGGTCGTTTGACTTTAACCCTAAATTAGATGTCTCAATGATTGATTCCTTGACATTTCAAACTTATTTTTGTACCATTTATTTAGTACAAGACTTCTTTCAAGACTTCTTCTAATTAATACAATTAAGACTTCTTTAAATTTTAATAGAAAGGGGTTATCGTATGTCCTGGAAATTTGATGAAAAATCACCTATTTATGTCCAAATTGCACAACATATTAAGATGCAAATCATCAGTCAAGAAATCAAAAGCGGTGATCAACTCCCAACCGTTCGCGAATTAGCTGAAGAAGCTGGTGTCAATCCCAACACAATGCAACGCGCTTTTTCAGAACTAGAACGCGAAGGCATGGTTTACTCTCAACGAACTTCTGGCCGCTTTGTTACAGATAACACTGACCTCATCATGCAAAAACGTTGCGAAGTTGCTGAGGCAGAGTTGCAATCATTTGTTAATAACATGCAAAAAATAGGATTTGAAATCGACGATATTGTGACTACACTAGAATCGTATATTAAGGAGAAAAAATAGGATGAGTCAATTACTCCAACTACATCACGTTACCAAAAAATACAAAAAACATGTAGCTGTTGACGATGTGACACTTAGTTTACCTGCTGGTAAGATTATTGGCTTACTTGGCCCAAATGGAAGCGGAAAAACAACGCTAATTAAACTAATCAATGGACTTCTTCACCCAACAACTGGAGAAATCGTCATCGATGGTTACCGTCCTTCAGTTGACACTAAAAAAATCATTTCATATCTTCCAGATACTTCTTACCTCAGAGAAGATATGAAAATCAAGGATGCCCTTGCTTTCTTCGAAGATTTTTATGAAGACTTCTCTCGTGAAAAAGCTGAACACCTTTTAGAAGATTTAGACCTTAATCCAAATGACATCCTCAAAAATCTATCAAAAGGGAATAAAGAAAAAGTACAGCTAATCTTGGTCATGAGCCGACAAGCAAAACTTTATATTCTTGATGAACCAATCGGGGGTGTCGATCCAGCCGCGCGTGACTACATTTTACGCACTATCATCAATAATTACTGTGAAGAGGCTTCTGTTATTATCTCAACGCACTTAATTTCAGAAATCGAACCAATCCTTGATGAAATCATTTTCCTTAAAGACGGAAAAATTATTTTGCAAGGCAATACGGATGATATTCGTGAAGAGCACGGTCAATCCATTGATTCACTCTTCCGTGAGACTTACAAAGCTTAGGGAGGAATTATGTTTTCAAAACTTTTAAAATACGAACTAAAATCTGTCGGTAAATGGTACTTCGCACTTAATGCGTCAATTATCGCTATTTCCATCTTCCTTGGCTTTAGCATCAAGACACTTACAGACTATGCTGAAAACTATACAACAAGTACTGCTAATCATTACACACAACTGATTCCAATCATCTTAGCAATCATGTTTGGTGTTGTGGTTGCCAGTGCTTGGATTGCTACACTAGCTATCATCGTGCGACGTTTTTATAAAAATATCTTTGGTCGCGAAGGTTACCTTACTTTAACCTTGCCAGTATCTACTCACCAAATCATTTTATCTAAACTGATTGCTTCACTGATTTGGACTGCCTTTAACACTATCGTTGTTACTATTGGTGTGACGTTGCTTATTATACCGATTTTTGGCCTAGGTCATTTTCTAGCTTTCCTACCACAATTAGCTAAAATGCTCACTCCTGCCGAATGGGGAATTGGGTTCCTTTGGTTAGCAATCTCTTCTATTTCAGGAATTCTGCTCATCTACTTAGCTATTACAATTGGTCAATTATTTGCTAATAGACGTGGTCTTATGGCATTCGTTGCCTACTTCGTCGTTTCATTCATCGTTTTATTAGTGTCTGAAATCCTCGGAAGCCACGAACTAAATAGTGACCTTACTATCCATTTCTTTATCTATTCTTGTATTGAGTGCTTTATCGAAGGTGCCATCTTCTACTTAGCAACACATTACTTGCTTAAAAACAAAATTAATATTCAATAAATATTATAGCCACCAAATTCTGGTGGCTATTTTTATATCTGGAATTATGTCTGGGTGAAAGCACAAAAAATCATTCTCGCAGTCTTCCTACTACTGATAGTAAAAAAACTTTTTTGGGTCTCTTTTTGGGTCTCTCCAAAAGGCAAAACTAGGCAAAATTAGGCAAAACGTAAAAATAAAAAACGTTGATATATCAACGTTTTGCGTAACTTTGCTAAACTATGAAAAGCTTTTATGGAGCCGGTGGGAGTCGAACCCACGTCCAAACACCTGCCAATACATTCGTCTACAACCATAGGTTATGTCTTTTATTTAACTTAAGCTCGATACATAACTCAAACCTAGATTAAGCGAGCCTATAAATCTCTTTTTGACTAGCTAGGCAATAATCAAACGTAGCTTGCTAATCAATGAAACCTCTAGCAAAACACAAGCAATCCTGTAGAGATCACGCGAGCTGGTTTTTAGGCAGCTACAGCGTAAGAATTTGTATTTTTTGCAGTTATATTTAACTGGCATTTTTACATCTGCCGATGAGTCGCAGAATGTACCTCATAATGCCTGTCGAATCCGTAACGACCCCAGATATTATAAAGTAGTCAAAAGCTACGTTTGTTATTATAGCAAATAATGTTTAAAATAGCAAAAAAGAAATTCTTATGATATGATAAGAATTATGAAAATGAAGATGTTCGACCACTATACCTTTTGGCAGCGACTGATCAAGTTTCTGGGAGTATTAGCCTTGCTGGGAACGTTTGTTTTAGTCATCTGGTTCTACCATTTAGGGATTCTAAACGATAGTAATGCACTCAAAGATTTTGTTAATCAGCACAGTGTCTGTGGGCCTTTAGTTTTTATCTTAGTGCAAATCTTTCAAGTCGTCTTCCCAGTGATTCCAGGTGGTGTCACAACAGTTGCTGGCTTTTTAATTTTTGATCCAATCCTTGCCTTCTTTTACAACTATGTTGGTATTGTGATTGGTAGTATCATACTATTTATTCTTGTTAGACTATATGGCCGCAAGTTTATTCTACTTTTTGTCGATGAGAAGACTTTTTACAAATACGAAGCAAAACTAAACACTCAAAATTATGAAAACTTCTTCATCATTTGCATGTTATCACCCATTTCACCAGCCGATATCGTGGTGATGATAACTGGATTATCTCGCATTTCATTAAAACGTTTCATCTTCATTATCCTACTAACCAAGCCATTTTCAATTATTTCTTATAGTTATATCTGGATTTTTGGAGGAAATATCCTAAAATTACTATTAGGTCACTAAAGCCTGAGCTTAGCCCGGCTTTTTCTTTTTTCATTACAACTGTAATTTTTCAAAAAAATTTCATGTAAACATTTTCACAGTATTGAAAAATTCTTACATAGTAGTAGACTTATAATGAAGGAGTTTACTAATGAAGTTATACGTTCAATTTATGATAATTCTCATCTTTTCATTTATTGGGGAGGCGATTTCTAATTTACTCAATTTACCTGTTCCTGGTAGCATTATTGGGTTAGTGCTACTTTTTCTTGCCCTGGAATTCAAGGTAATTCGTTTGAGACACATAGATGTTGTGGGAAATTTCTTGCTCAATAATATGACCATTCTGTTCTTACCTGCAGCTGTCGGAATCATGGATCGATTCAATGACATCAAGGATTATTTGCTCCCTATCACCATTATCATTCTTGTAGCTATCTTTTTGAATGTTGCTACTATTGGTTTTGTTGTTCAATTCATCAAAACACGCTTTGAAGGAGACTATGTTGATAAAGGAGGTCATCATGACTGATATTCTTACAAACCCAATCTTTGGTATCATGCTATCAATCCTAGCATACCTTATGGGCATGCTTATTTTTAGGCGTTTTCCACACCCAATTACTACCCCTTTACTATTGGCAACCTTTTTTATTATTGCCTTTTTAAAGATTACTAAGATTTCCTACCATGATTATTACATCGGCGGAAGTTATCTTAACACATTGATTGTTCCATCAACAGTAGCACTTGGTATTCCACTCTACCGCTCATTCCACTTGATGAAGCATCATATCAGAAGTATCCTAACTGGTATTCTTGCTGCTTGTATCGTCAACACGACTTTTACCGCTCTTGTTGCGAAAACATTTGGTATTAAATATTTGCTAGCTATTTCATTATTCCCTAAATCAGTAACAACTGCAATGGCTGTTGGAATCACTGAAAAAATGGGAGGAATTACAACTGTAACACTTGTTGTCGT
This sequence comes from Streptococcus sp. KCJ4932, assembly GCF_004352745.1. Lineage (NCBI taxonomy): Bacteria > Bacillati > Bacillota > Bacilli > Lactobacillales > Streptococcaceae > Streptococcus > Streptococcus sp. KCJ4932. Next base: position 110,791 of record NZ_SJWW01000003.1, read on the forward strand.
TGTTATTACTGGAATTTTGACAAGTGTTCTTGGACCCGTTTTTTTAAAACTCTTACGAATCGAAGACCCTGTTGCTATCGGGCTTAGTCTTGGAGGAACAGGGCACGCAATCGGTACTGGAACAGCTCTAAAATACGGTCTCGTTGAAGGTGCGATGGGCGGACTTGCTATCGGAGTTACCGGAATCGTTTATGTTATTATCAGTCCAATCGTAGCTCAAATTATTTTAAAATAAGCTTTTTTATAAGTGCCTGTGGTGAAAATCACAGGCTTTTTATTTGCCCTTAAATTGCTCGTAATGCCATCCAATATTAACTTGCGACAACTTTCCTTAAATTCTTCTACAAGCTTCACAACACGGCTTTTATGGGCATATATAAAAAGAAAAAGCCAGTTATTGACTTTTTCTAATTGGTATAATACTCCACTCTAAGGGAATCGAACCCCTATTTCAAGAACCGGAATCTTGCGTGATATCCATTACACTAAGAGTGGCAACTACTATATTATACCACATCGAAGTAAAAAGAAAAGACTTACAAAGTAAGTCTTTTTCTCATTTATAATTACAATTCAATATCGCCAAACAAGTCAGCCATTGAGAATCCAGTTTGAGTTTCTGGAAGTTCGTAATCACGTTTAGCTTCACGTTTTGGACGACGTGGACGTGATTGACGTTTTTCTTCGTTTTCAGCTTGTGCTGGACGTTCTTCAAGAGCTTTGATTGAAAGTGATACACGTTCTGCAGCAGCGTTAACATCAAGAACTTTAACGTTAACTTCTTGACCTACTGAAAGAACATCTTTTGGATTTTCAACACGTTTGTGTGAGATTTGTGAGATGTGAACAAGTCCATCGATACCAGGCAATACTTCAACGAAAGCACCGAAGTCAGTCAAACGTTTAACTTTACCTTCAACAACATCGCCAGCAGCAAGTTTTTGTTCTACGCCATCCCATGGTCCAGGTGTTGTAGCTTTAAGAGAAAGTGATACACGACCTGCTTCTTCATCGATTGAAAGAACTTTAACTTCAACTTCTTCACCAACAGAAACAACTGATTTAGGTGAAACGTTGCGTTCGTGTGACAATTCAGTTACGTGAACAAGTCCGTCAACACCACCAAGATCGATGAAAGCACCAAAGCTTGTCAAGCGAGCAACTTTACCTTTAACGATTGCGCCTTCTTCAAGTTTAGAGAAGACTTCTTTACGAGCTGCAGCAGCTTTTTCTTCAACAACTTCACGACGTGAAAGGATGAAGCGGTTTTCAGCTGGAACAACTTCTTTGATTTTAGCTTCAAATTCTTGACCAACGAATTTTTCAGTGTTACGTACGAAACGTGTATCGATCATTGAAGCAGGGATGAATCCGCGAAGTCCTTCAAATTCAACTGAAAGACCACCTTTAACAGCGCGTGTACCTTTAACAGTAACAACTTCGCCTTCGCGACCAACAAGTTTATCCCAAGCTTTGCGAGCTTCCAAGCGTTTTTTAGAGACAAGGAAAGTAACTGTATCAGTATCTTTACCTACTACTTGACGAAGAACAAGTACTTCAACTGTGTCGCCAGTTTTAACGAAATCGTTAATATCAGCATCGCGATCGTTAGTCAATTCACGAAGTGTAAGAACACCTTCAACACCTGTTCCTTCGATAACAACGTTTGCTTGATCATTATCAACAGTTAAAACTTCCGCAGTGACAACATCACCAGGGTTTACTTCGCTAACACTGTTTAGCAAATCTTCAAATTCATTCATTCTAAAAAATCCTCCAACAAAAGCTAGCTTAAGCTAGCTTTTGACAACAATAATATTTCTCAAGGTAACCCGCAACGACAACAACTTTTATCTTTGACGGTGTCAAGCCGAAACTCGATACCTTTGACTGGGGTAGCTGGATTCGAACCAACGCATGAGGGAGTCAAAGTCCCTTGCCTTACCGCTTGGCTATACCCCAAAAACAAGGTTCAATTAATTCTAAGATAAAATCTTAGAAATGGAAGGGGAGGGATTCGAACCCCCGAACCCGAAGGAGCGGATTTACAGTCCGCCGCGTTTAGCCTCTTCGCTACCCTTCCGTTACGACAAAAACTATTCTAGCATAGTTTTTGTTCTCTGACAAGTACTTTTCGCTATTTTTTAGCGATTTAAGTTGTAATTTTCAATAATACTTTCAATTGCTTGCTCTAAAGTTTTGAAAAGTGCTTCCACTTCTCCGTTTTTGACAACAGCAAATTTGTTATCTAGTTCAGCAATTTCACCGATAACTTTTTTTCCAGCAGTCAAATTATAACCATCGACATTGGCATTATTGATAGCAACTTTGGCGTCAGCAAGTTGAATTTCGATTTTTTTATCTTTTTTGCTCATTTTTCCACCTCACGCTATTCATTTTACCGAAAAACAAAAAAGCTTGCAAGAGCAAGCTTTAATTTATTAGTCAACTTTGTAAATCCAGCCTTCTGGAGCTTCAATGTCACCGAATTGGATACCGACTAGTTCGTCGTACAATTTACGAGTAACAGGTCCTACTTCTGTTTCACTGTAGAAGACATGGAAGTCATCACCGTGTTGAACACCACCAATTGGGGAAATGACGGCTGCTGTACCACAGGCACCTGCTTCAACAAATTTATCCAATTCATCAAGTTTAACATCTCCTTGGATAGCTTTCATGCCAAAACGGTGTTCTGCCAAATAAAGGAGTGAATATTTTGTAATAGATGGCAAGATAGATGGACTAAGTGGTGTGATAAATTCGTTATCCGCTGTAATACCAAAGAAGTTTGCAGAACCAACTTCTTCAATCTTAGTATGTGTCGCTGGATCTAGGTAAATAACATCAGAGAATTTGCGATCATGAGCCATTTTACCTGGAAGAAGACTTGAAGCATAGTTACCACCAACTTTAGCAGCCCCTGTACCATGTGGAGCAGCGCGGTCATATTCGTCTTGAATTAAGAAATTAGTTGGTACCAAGCCACCCTTGAAGTAGTTACCAACAGGCATTGCGAAAATAGTGAAAATGTATTCATCTGCAGGGTGAACACCAATAATGTCACCGACACCAATTAAAAGAGGACGTAGATAAAGTGTTGCACCAGTGCCGTATGGTGGTACAAATTCTTCGTTAGCACGAACGACTTGTTTTGCAGCATCAATAAATTTTTCTGTAGGCACTTGTGGCATAAGAAGACGATCTGCAGTGCGTTGCAAACGTTCAGCGTTCATATTTGGGCGGAACAATTGTACTGAACCATCTTTTGTACGATAGGCTTTCAATCCTTCAAAGGCTTGTTGGCCATAGTGCAAAGCTGGTGATGCTTCAGAAATGTGAAGCATTGAATCTTCTGTTAATTTTCCTTCATCCCATTTACCATCTTTGTAGTAAGAGATGTAACGAAATGGTAATTTACGATAGGCAAAGCCTAGATTTTCCCAGTCTAAATCTACTGTCATAACTATTCCTCTTTCTTTGTTTTTATCCTATTGTACGCTTTTTAAATCTTTTTTCAAGTACTTTTTCATAAAATTCTGAAAATTTGTTCAAAAAATAAATCGGAGAAAATCTCCGACTTATTATCGCTATTTAATTCTTGCGCTAAAGACACCTTCATCTGAAATTTTATCTGAGATAAAGGAACCATTACTTGTGCGCTCTGACAAGGTCAAATCTTCAAGAATGGCTTGATAATGATTGCCTTTATTTGAATAAACTTCTAAGGTTTCGATCTTATCTGAGTCTAATGGCTCAATAGTGAATAAATCAATATTTTGCACATCATTTGAGGCATGGACTGATCCTGCCATAAAGATGCGATGTGGTTTTGATTTGAGTTCACGAAGGACTTGCAAGCCTCGATTAGCACGACTTGTTGCTGGAATTAGCTCAGTCGCCATACGTTTAAGGCTACCACGTTGCGTTAAGATAAAGAAGCTTTCTGTATTGGCGATAAAGGCTGACACAACAAAATCATCATCCTTAAGGTTAATTGATTTAACCCCAGCCGCTTTGGCACCGACTACTGGTACTTCGTCAATATTGAAATGCAAAGCATAGCCATTATGCGTAATGACCATGACATCATCAAGTGCAATTGGCGCAATAGTCACAACAGTATCATCGGCTTTTTTCAACTTAGCGTACTTAACAGCTTTTGATTTGTAAGTGCGCCATGGCGTGAATTCTTTGCGTTCAAAGCGTTTGATTTGACCATATTTTGTGGCTGCAAAATAAGTTTGCGAACCAAATTCATCGACAATTTCAGCATACAAGACATACTCGTCTGTCGCAAAATTAGTGATGGTTTGTGATAAATGTTCCCCAATGTCTTTCCAGCGAATATCTGTTAATTCATGGACTGGACGATAGATTACATTACCAAGATTTGTGAAAATCAACAAATGTTGAGTTGTCTTAGCTTGTGAGACGAAGACTAGTTCATCATCATCACGTTTACCAATTTCTTCAACCGTAGAGGCGTTGTAAGAGCGAGGACTTGTACGTTTGATGTAACCACCTTTTGTCACGCTAACATAAGTATCTTCTTCGACAATCAAGCTTGCCACATCGATTTCAATCGTTTGTGCTTCGGCTTGCAATTCTGTCAAACGTGGGTTAGCAAATTTTTTCTTAACTTCACGTAGTTCACGTTTCATGACATTGTACATGGTACGTTCGTCACCGATAATTGCTTTAAGCATAGTGATGCGTTCACGAAGCTCTGCTTCTTCATTTTCAAGCGTCACAATATCAGTATTTGTCAAACGGTACAATTGCAAAGTCACAATGGCTTCGGCTTGTTCTTCCGAAAATTCATAGCTGACTTTTAAGTTTTCTTTGGCATCAGCTTTATTTTCAGAGGCGCGGATAAGGGCAATAACATCATCAAGAATTGAAATGACACGAATCAAACCTTCTACGATGTGAAGACGTTTTTCAGCTTTTTCTTTATCAAATTTTGAACGGGCAACAATAATTTCTTTACGGTGTGCAATGTAACTTGTCAACATTGGAATAATACCAACTTGACGTGGTGTGTAGTTATCAATGGCAACCATATTGAAGTTATAGTTGACTTGCAAATCTGTGTATTTCAAAAGATAGTTGAGAATGGTTTGTTCATCAGCATCTTTTTTAAGTTCGATAGCAATACGAAGTCCATCACGGTCTGACTCATCACGAACTTCTGCAATGCCCGGGACTTTATTGTTGACACGAACATCGTCGATTTTCTTAACAAGTACGGCTTTATTGACTTCATAAGGAATTTCAGTGACGACGATTTGTTTTTTACCGCCACGAAGGTTCTCAATGTCAGTGCGTGAGCGAACCACAACACGACCTTTACCAGTCTCATAAGCCTTACGAATACCATCTTTACCTTGGATGATTGCTCCTGTTGGGAAATCAGGCCCAGGCAAGAATTCCATTAATTTGTCTAATTTAGCATTTGGATGATCAATAAGGTAAACCACCGCATCAATCACTTCTGCCAAGTTATGTGGTGGAATATCTGTTGCATAACCTGCTGAAATACCTGTCGCACCATTCACTAAAAGGTTAGGAAAAGCAGCTGGTAAAACAGTTGGTTCTTTTTCGGTATCATCAAAGTTCCAAGCAAATGGAACAGTATCTTTATCAATATCACGAAGCAAATAGCCTGCAATTTCTGACAAGCGCGCTTCGGTATAACGCATGGCAGCCGGTGGATCACCATCCATAGAACCATTGTTACCATGCATTTCAATCAAGGTTTCACGGTTTTTCCAGTCCTGACTCATGCGCACCATGGCGTCATAAATAGACGAGTCACCGTGTGGGTGAAAATTACCCATGACGTTACCGACTGATTTAGCCGATTTACGGAAACCTTTATCAAAAGTATTGCCGTCCTTATTCATTGAATAAAGGATACGACGTTGAACAGGCTTCAAACCATCACGAATATCTGGCAAAGCCCGCTCTTGAATAATATATTTGGAGTATCGCCCAAAACGATCCCCCATAATGTCTTCAAGAGACATATTTTGTACATTTGACATAATTATTATCCTTTACTTTTCACGTCAAAAAATTAACTTTTTCTATACTAACTAACAAAGTTTTTTACAACATTAAAAACTTTTTCTGACCAGGCAGAAAGACCATCACCATCGTACTTCAAATAAAATACTTTAGGGACTAAACAACTTGGAACCAAAGGCTCAATAACCTCTCGTTTATCCTCAGGAATAATGCAAAGATAAAACTTGTTCAAAGAAATTTCATCTTTAACCTTCGCAGCGTGATAGCCATCAAATACATAACCATCACTTTCAATAATATCATCATATTTGAAATGGAAACTTACCCCCGGAACAAAAAGCGGACCTAATTCATCTTTTGTAGGTTCTCGTTCCAAAAGCCTTTCCATAGCAAGACGATAACCAGACGTTGTATTTGACCAGCCAAGCATCACATATTGAAAATAGTCAGCTGGATCTCCCGCAGCATTACGAGAACTCTGAACTAATTTCTCAGGTGACAATCTAAATGCCTTAACCGCTGATAGAATCTTGTTTTCTCTAAATATTTCTTTCGCTACTTGAACGGTACAGGTATGGCTTAAAAAATCTGAATATACATATTTACCTTTTTCGTCATAAGTTGAAGCAACTATTTTAGAACTTGGAGTATATGGAAATTCCTTACACGGCCTTCTCTCAATATCTTTTATCTTGTCACGAAGTACTTTATTCTCGCAGATAATTTGGGTAGTTCGAGCATTTAATTTCTCGTATGCTATAAAAGCAGAAATTTTTTCCAATTCCCAATCTTTTATCAAAGGATATTCTGATAAAACCAAATGATAAACTCCAGCCCATTGAATACTATATTTTTCAGTCCAGATATCTAAAAGCATTAGCTTGTCCTCTAAAGATATTAATTGACTATAATATCACTCATTAAAAATCAACTTTGTAAATAGCGATTAAAACACTGTATTTTCTTCCAAGGTGAATTTAACGTTGTCTTCAATCCATTTGCGGCGTGGTTCAACTTTGTCACCCATAAGGACACTGACACGGCGTTCGGCACGCGCCAAATCATCAATAGTCACACGAATAAGGGTACGTGTTTCAGGGTTCATGGTTGTTTCCCACAATTGGTCAGCATTCATTTCACCAAGACCTTTGTAACGTTGGAGTTGAGCTCCTTTACCAAATTTTTGACGCAGTTCTTCTAACTCACCATCAGTCCAAGCATACTCAACTTGCTCTTTCTTGCCTTTACCTTTAGACATTTTATACAAAGGTGGTAAAGCGATGTAGACATGCCCTGTTTCAACAAGCGGACGCATGTAACGATAAAAGAAAGTTAGTAACAATGTCTGAATGTGAGCACCGTCGGTATCGGCATCGGTCATGATAATGATTTTATCGTAGTTTGAATTTTCAACGTTAAATTCAGCACCGACACCCGCACCAATGGTGTAAATCATGGTATTGATTTCTTCATTTTTCACGATGTCAGACATTTTTGCTTTTGCCGTGTTCAAGACTTTACCACGAAGTGGCAAAATAGCTTGGAACTTGCGGTCACGCCCTTGCTTAGCTGAACCGCCGGCAGAATCCCCTTCGACTAGATATAATTCATTTTTCTTAGGATTCTTAGACTGTGCTGGTGTCAATTTACCAGAAAGCAGTCCTTTGTCTTTCTTGTTCTTCTTACCATTACGAGATTCATCACGCGCCTTACGAGCTGCTTCTCTGGCATCACGCGCTTTAATCGCCTTACGAACAAGGTTAGACGCCACTTCACCATTTTCCAAAAGGAAGAAGGTGAGTTTTTCAGAGACAATACTGTCTACAATCGGACGCGCTAGAGGACTACCAAGTTTGTCTTTGGTTTGCCCTTCAAATTGCAAATGTTCTTCTGGAACCAAGATTGAAAGCACTGCAGATAGCCCTTCACGGTAATCTGACCCTTCAAGGTTCTTATCTTTTTCTTTCAAAAGACCTGACTTGCGAGCATAGTCATTCATCGCCTTGGTAATAGCAGATTTCAATCCTGTCTCGTGTGTTCCACCATCTTTAGTACGAACATTGTTAACAAACGAAAGGATGTTATCTGAGAATCCGTCATTGTATTGAAGTGCAACTTCAACTTGGAAACCTTGGTCTTCACCAGTTACCCAAATGACAGGTGTTAATGTTTCTTTGTCTTCGTTAAGGTATTCAACAAAGTCTTGCACCCCATTTTCATAATGGAATTCTAGATGTTCTGCTTCTTCTGGACGATTATCCGTCAATGTCAATGTAACATTCTTAAGCAAAAAGGCAGATTCTTTTAAGCGCTCAGCAATGGTGTTAAATTTAAAGTCTGTCGTTGAGAAAATCGTGTCATCAGGCATAAAAGTAACCATAGTACCTGACTTAGATTTTGGTGCTGTTCCAATCTTTTTAAGGGTTGTCACAGGTTTACCACCATTTTCAAAACGTTGTTTGTAAACCGCACCATCACGAGTAATTTCGACTTCAAGCCATCTTGAGAGGGCATTAACAACTGAAGACCCCACACCGTGAAGCCCACCAGATGTTTTATAACCGCCTTGACCGAATTTACCACCTGCGTGAAGCACAGTGAAGATAACTTCTACAGTTGGAATCCCCATAGCGTGCTTACCAGTTGGCATCCCACGTCCTTGGTCTTTTACTGTCACACTACCATCTTGATTAAGAATAACATCAATCTGAGTACCAAAGCCAGAAAGAGCTTCATCGACGGCATTGTCAACAATCTCCCAAACTAAATGATGTAGTCCTGTCGCATCTGTTGAACCGATGTACATTCCGGGGCGTTTACGTACGGCATCTAGCCCCTCTAACACTTGAATGGCATCGTCATTATAATTATTTACATTAATTTCTTTTTTAGCCAAAAGCGACCTCCAAATAATTCATCTTTTTTATCTTACAAGTTTTTTCAGATTTTTGCAAAAAAAAATCAAATCGAATAAGGATTTTACAAGGAAAATCACTAATTTTTTCATGAAATAGTATAACAAATTTAAAGCGTTATCACAAATTTGACTTGATTCTTCAAGTTATTTATTTTTCAAATTTTACCTTTTCATAAGAACTGATTATGTTATAATGAAAACATGAAAATTTTAGTTATGATTGTGATTGCATACTTGTTGGGGTCAATCCCAACTGGTCTATGGATTGGAAAATTCTTCTATCATGTCAACCTCAGAGAACATGGTAGCGGTAATACTGGGACAACCAATACTTTTCGAGTTTTAGGTGTCAAAGCAGGAATTGTCACATTTGTGATTGACATGCTAAAAGGAACTCTGGCAGCACTCCTTCCACTTATCTTTGGTGTTAGTGGTGTGTCACCTGTTCTTATCGGCTTGTTTGCCATTATTGGTCATACCTTCCCACTATTTGCACAGTTTAAAGGTGGAAAGGCAGTTGCGACGAGTGCTGGTGTTCTTCTTGGATATGCACCGCTATTTCTTCTCTTTCTTGCCGTTATCTTTGTCATCACCCTTTACCTTTATAGCATGATTTCATTGTCCAGTGTTGTTGCTGCAAGCGCAGCTGTGGTGAGCGTTCTTGTCTTTCCAGCATTTGGCTTCTTGCTTACTCACTATGATTTGCTCTTTACATTACTCATTATCATTATTGCAGGCATCATCATTGTACGACACAAAGATAATATCATTCGTATTAAAAATCACCAAGAAAACCTCGTTCCTTGGGGAATGAATTTAAGTCATCAAGACCAAAAAAGAAATTAGCAAAATGCTAATTTCTTTTTTATGCTTTATATACAATGTTACCATCGCAGATAGTGTATTTGACAACACCTTGAAGTTTTTCACCGATAAATGGTGAATTTGAGGCTTTAGAAGCAAAATGGTCAGATACAACACGTTCTTCTTTGTCAGCGAAAATCACGATGTCAGCTGGGCCGTTTTCAGCCAAATAACCTGCATCGAAATCATACATAGATGATGGATTAATGGTCATCTTAGCAAGCAATTCTGAAAGCGTCAAGTCGCCTGTCGCTACCAAGTTTGTCAAACCAAGTGATAACGACGTTTCAAGCCCTGTCATACCTGATGGGGCTTTTGTGATGTCTTCGACATTCTTTTCGTCAGCATGGTGTGGCGCGTGGTCAGTCGCAATCACTGAAATCACGCCAGATTTCAAACCTTCGATAACCGCCAAGCGGTCCTTTTCTGTACGAAGTGGTGGATTCATCTTAGCTGCAGAGCCTTTGATCAAAAGCAAATCCTCTGTTTTTGAGAAATGTTGCGGTGCTGCTTCTGCAGTGACGTTTGCTCCCAATTGTTGAGCAAATTCAACCACTTTCACTGATTCAGCTTTTGACAAGTGTTGGATATGCAAATGAGCTCCGCGGTCATAGGCAATCATAACATCACGCGCAATCATGCTGTATTCTGCCACACCTGTTGCTCCGCAGAAATGGAATTTATCACGTGCGATACCTTCGTTAAATCCAAGGATGCCGTTTAATTCTGGGTCTTCTTCGTGCACAGCCACAAATGTGTTGTTTGCTTTAGCCAAATCCAAGGCTTCTTTTAACACTTTTGTGCTTTGAAGCGGAATACCATCGTCAGAAAAGCTAAGAGCACCATTTTCAAGCAATGCCTTAAAATCAGTCAAAGTCTTGCCGTCAAAGTTTTTCGTTACGGTTGCATTAGTGTAAACGTGAACGTTCTCCTTAGCTGCACTTGCTAAAACTTCTTTCAAAGTCTCAACGTCAGAAATGGTAGGGTTGGTATTTGCCATCATCACAACTGATGTGAAGCCACCAGCTGCCGCTGCTAATGCACCTGTGTGAATGTCTTCTTTATGCGTTTGACCTGGTTCACGGAAGTGTACGTGGATATCCACCAAACCTGGTGCCACAACAAGACCAGTAGCGTCAATCACTTCAGCGCCAGCTTCTTCAATTGCATCCGCAATCTTAACAACTTTTTTACCATCAACAAGTACATCCGCTACCTGATCAAAACCAGATTTCGGATCAACAACACGACCATTTTTAATAAGTAACATGTTAAACTCCTATTATTTCAACCAATCAATTGGTTCGAGGCCATCCTCTGTCAAATAAGCGTTAGCTTTTGAGAAAGGGTGGCTGCCAAAAAATCCTCGATAAGCTGAGAGTGGACTTGGATGCGCACTTTCAATGACATGATGGATAGGATTGGTAATGAGAGCTTTTTTCTTACGTGCAAAGCCGCCCCACAAGATGAAGACAACAGGTGTTTCTTTTTGGTTAACCACCTTGATAATCGCATCTGTGAAAGGTTCCCAGATTTGACCAGCATGACCATTTGCACGACCAGCTGGAACCGTCAGACAGGCATTTAAAAGAAGCACTCCCTGTTGTGCCCACGGTGTTAAATCGTGGTGATCACGTTGCCCCAAATCATCTGCCAATTCTTTCAAAATATTTTGCAAAGATGGCGGAGCTGGAATGTCTTCTGGCACTGAAAATGACAAGCCCTGTGCTTGATTCGGACCATGATAAGGATCCTGACCAATGATGACAACTTTTACATTTTCTAGTGCTGTTGTCTGAATCGCGTTAAAGACTTTTTCACGTGGTGGGTAAACCAATTCTTGTTGATAGACGAAGTCCATAAACTGATTGATTTGCCCAAAATAATGCTCTGGTAATTCCTTTTTAATTAATTCATGCCAAGTTGAATGTTGCATGTTCACTCCTCGTTAGTTTTAGTATTTCCCTACTAAATCTAGCTCCTCTTTTGCCAAGACATGTCCTTCTATCGCATGTCGCAAATCATTCATGTAAAAACCATTTTCAAGTGGCAATTCACATTCCAAAGCATAGACCGTAAGGGTATAAACATGGTCTTTATCCGGTGGATATGGTCCCATATAACCATCATAAATATCTGAGTTATCCTCATTTAAAAACTTGCTAACCAAGCTATTTTTACCATGAGTGTGCTTAGCATCTAGACGAGAAAAATCCTCTGAGATAGTTGTCATATCACTAGGAACATTAGCCACTACCCAGTGAATGTAAGCAAAGCCACAAACTGGAATAGAATCATAGTCGACAAAGGTCCAAGCAAATGTCTTTGTTCCTTTAGGAGCATCCTCAATCGTAAAAGGAAAAGAAATCACAGCGTTTCCTCTCACTTGAACACTAGCCCCTTTAGCATAGGTATCTGGTAAAACATTATCTTTAAATGGTGATGATAGTTTCATTATAACCCCTTTCCATGTTTAAACCAAGAAGGCCACCAAAGTTTTTTCACCTTAGTAGCCAAATACTAACTCAATTAGTCACGCCAAGTTTCTTGATTTTCTTTGAACTTACGTAACAATGTCAAATCATCAGCAGTGATGTAACCTTGCACTTTAGCCACTTTGATAAGCTCTGTGTAGTTAGAAAGTGTTACAAGTTTTACACCTGCTTTTTCAAAGTTTTCAGTTGCTTTTGGCAATTCATAAGTGAAGATGGCTACCACACCGATAACATCAGCACCTTCACGTTCTGCAGCTGCAACAGCTTCAAGGACTGAACCGCCAGTAGAGATAAGGTCTTCAACGACAACCATTTTTTGACCTTTTCTTACACGACCTTCGATTTGATTTCCAGCACCGTGATCTTTTGGTTTGCTACGAATGTAAGCAAATGGAAGATTCATCTTATCAGCGATAATAGCACCGTGTGGGATACCAGCTGTTGCAGTTCCGGCAATCACTTCAACTTCTGGAAATTCTTCTTTGATTTTGTCAACAAAACCATTTTCAATCAAAGTACGTGTTTCTGGGTAAGACAAAGTTACACGGTTATCTGTGTAGATTGGTGATTTAATCCCAGATGCCCATGTAAATGGATCATTTGGTTTCAAGTAAACTGCTTGAATATCAAGCAAATCTGATGCAATTTGTGATGCTAAAGTCATTTTATTCCTCTTTTCTAAACTCAAAAAATCAATTATCACTTTAGTATTAAAATACTAAGCATTCCACTCGTCGTAAATCGCTTTGTAAGCTGCCACTGGATCTTCAGCTTTAGTAATTGGTCGTCCAACAACGATATAACTTGATCCGATAGCTGATGCTTGACTTGGCGTCATGACGCGTTTTTGGTCACCAACCGAAGCTCCTGCTGGGCGAATACCTGGTGTCAAACAAACAAAATCATCTGACGTTGCCTCTTTGATAACGGCAACCTCGCAAGCCGAGCAGACAACACCATCAAGACCAGCTTCTTCAGCTTTTTTCGCATAATGAAGCACAGAATCAACCAAACTTGTCTGAATGTTTTGGTCTGCTTTCATTTGTTCATCTGATGTTGAGGTTAATTGAGTTACTGCAATCAGTTTTGGACCTTGTCCAAGCCCTTCGCGCGACGCTTTCATCATCTCAACACCACCAGCTGCGTGAACATTGGTCATGTCCACACCTAGATTTGAAAGCACACGCATTGCAGATTTAACCGTATTCGGAATGTCATGTAATTTCAAATCTAGGAAAACTGAGTGTCCAAGAGATTTCACATAACGAACAATCTCTGGCCCTTCAGCATAATAAAGTTCCATACCAATCTTGACATAGAGCTTCTCATCTGCAGGGAACAAAGCAAGAAATGATTTCACATCATCAAATGATGGAAAATCAAGAGCAATAATCGGACGACTTTCGTGCATTTTTTCTCCTTTTTCTATAAAGAAAACCCCGCCCGAGGGCGAGGTTACACGAAAAGCAGGGTAGCAAACACCCCATTATCAAAGATTATATCTTCTTTTTTTCACGAACCTTTCTCGCCTCTCTGGACTCAATTAAAGGTTATTCAGTTGTTAATATTATATCTTTTTTTACAATCAAAGTCAAAAATTTACTGACTTTTTAATCAAATAGCAGAGCTTATTTGCCGCGTAATTCTTGACGAACTTCGCGACGTAAAGTCTCGAGATCTGTGATGCCATACTGATCCATGACATCTGGTAAACGATCGATGATATTTGGACAAGCATAAGGATCTGCAAAGTTTGCTGTTCCAACACCGATAGCTGACGCACCAGCAATCATCATCTCAATAGCCGCTTCTGCCGAATCAACACCACCCATACCAATAATTGGCAAATCAGAACTTTGCGCTACTTGACGAATAAGCTTAAGAGCTACTGGAAAGACCGCTGGACCGCTCATTCCTCCAGTACCGTTGGCAATGATTGGTTTACGTGTTTTCAAATCAAATCGCATACCAACCAAAGTATTAATCATGGTAAATCCTGTCGCACCGGCTTCTTCAACAGCCTTAGCAACTGTCGTAATGTCAGCAACGCTTGGTGTTAACTTGACATAGACTGGCACATCTGAGTTCTCTACACTGGCTTTAACAGCAGCATAAGCCAATTCTGGTACCTGACCAATCAAAAGACCATGATTACCGTGGTCAACATTCGGACATGAGATGTTAAGCTCAATTGCTTTGACGTTTGGAGCTTTTGAAATCTTTTCTGACACATAAGCGTATTCGTCATTTGAGAATCCTGCAACATTAGCAATGATTGGCAATTCTGGGAAATGCTCAGCTAACCAAGGAAGTTTTTCTGACAAGACCACGTCAACACCAGGGTTTTGCAGCCCAATAGCATTTAGCATGCCTGACGGTGTTTCTGCCACACGAGGTGTCGGATTTCCAAAACGCGCATCCTTGGTCGTTGCCTTAATCATGATTGAGCCAAGTTTATCCAAATCATAGTATTTGGCATATTCTTGTCCGAAACCAAAACATCCTGATGCTGGGATAATCGGATTTTTCAAATCAAGCCCTGGAAGTTTGACCGCTAAACGATTTTCTGACATGATTTTGCCTCCTTACAAAATGATTTGACCAGTTTCAAAGACTGGACCATCTTCACACACGCGCTTGTTGGCTGCTTCTTTGGCATTTCGCAAATGTACTACGCAAGCGTAGCAAGCTCCCATGCCACAAGCCATACGTGATTCCATTGACAAATAAGCATGTGGGTGATTTTCAAATTTCTTGTCCACATATTTCAGCATACCAGGCGCACCACATGAATAAATGGCATCAAATGATTGCTTTTCAACCAAATCATCGACAACCGTTGACACATAACCCTTAATACCATATGAGCCATCATCTGTTGTCACATAAACCTTACCATAAGCTGACAATTCCTCTTCTAGAATTACAGCATCTTTAGTCGCAAAGCCAAGCACAGAAACAACTTCAACACCCTTAGCAGCAAGCTGCTTAGCTGTTTCAACCAAAGGCGGAACACCAATACCCCCACCGATGAGAAGAGCCGTTTGACCAGCTGAGACGACTGACAGATCAAAGCCATTTCCCTGAGGTCCCATGGTATCAACGCAATCACCAGCTTTTAGCTGAGATAAAATAGCCGTCCCAGCACGTTCTACTCGGTAAACAATCGTTGCCACTTTATTGACCTTATCAATCTGACAAATCGAAATCGGACGTCGTAAAAGTTTGCTAGGGTCCGGCACACGCAAGTGCAAAAATTGACCAGGTGCCATGTCCAAGACCATCTCACCAGAAAGCTTCATCTCAAAAATGCGTGGGGCAATCTCACGTTGACTAACAATCAGTAAATCTTCTTTTAACACAGAAGTTTTGTCTTTACAACTTGAATTCATAGTGTTCCTTTCACACAAAAAACCTCGCCAGAAGGCAAGGTTACAGCAAAATAAGCAGAGCATACCAAAACACACTCATACCCTTTATCAGAGATAACACTCTTTTTTACAGTAACCTTGAAAGTCTCTCTGGACTTAATTAAAGGTTTTCAAATTTTCACTATTATAACGCGTTTTCATTTGCTTGTCAA
This sequence comes from Streptococcus sp. KCJ4932, assembly GCF_004352745.1. Lineage (NCBI taxonomy): Bacteria > Bacillati > Bacillota > Bacilli > Lactobacillales > Streptococcaceae > Streptococcus > Streptococcus sp. KCJ4932. Next base: position 126,683 of record NZ_SJWW01000003.1, read on the forward strand.
TTATTTTTGTAAGTTTCTGATGGACTTAACTCGCTTTCTTATTTTCAGGCTCGTGAAAAAACTGTCCACTGGACTTGACTCGCTTTCTTATTTCTAGGCTCGTGAAAAAACTGTCCACTGGACTTGACTCGCTTTCTTATTTCTAGGCTCGTAAAAAAACAGTCCACTGGACTGTTTTTTTAATCTAGATATGCTGCATAAGAATAGATGTGTAAATCAGAGCGTCCGGTAAATGGGGCAATTTCTGACATCAAGGTTTCAAAGCGGCTATCTTCTAATAAGATATTTTGACCATAAATCAATAGATTGATTGGTTCAGTCGGTTCGCTAATCAAGTTTCCTTCTGCATCAAAGACTTCTTTTTTACGGCGACGTAATTCATCTAAAATATTTTCAAGGATAACCAAGCAATCTGAGATATTATCTACTGCGCCATAAAAACGATCAAACGCATTATAGAACTTAATCTCGCGCTTCAAATCATCTCCAGCATCCAAGACACACACCAAACCTTTATGGTCGAAAAGGAAGTGACGGAACTGCTTAATAGCCTCATCACGACTGATTACTGGAAATTCAGACTCTTTGACTTCTTCTTTCTCAGATTCTTCGTCAAGAAGTACTTCATCACCAACTTGTTTTCCATCGCTTGTGGCAACTTCGTCAGCTGGTTCTTCCAACTCAACTGTTTCAGGCTCTTCTACCTCGACAAGGTCGTCTTCAACTTCTAGTTCTGCAGTTTCTTCAATTTCTTCATTTTCATCAGAAGTTTCTTCAATCTCAGCTTCTTCTGAGACTTCTTGTTCAGTATCTTCTTCAGGAGATTGAGTCACTTCTTCTTGAACTTGCTCTTCATTCTCCTCATCAAAATTTTCCACTTCTACCTCAGTAGCTGGTTCTTCGTCAACTGATTCACTTACTTCTTCTGGGATTACTTCAGTTTGAGGAGCATCTTCTTCAACAGGTTCTACTTCGTCAGTAACGACAGGTTCAAGAACTTCCTCATCGTCTTCTTGACTGTCAGTTACTTCGTCATTTCCTTTAACAACTTCTTTTAATTCACCTGGTCCAAGAACTTTTTCGGACTTAGCTGCTTTTTCTTTAGCTAATTCTTTTTCTACTAATTCTGGAATAGACTCAACTTTTTCGTCTTCACTGTCATCATAAACTTCTTCAGATTTTCTCGGTGTCAAAGCATCAATCTTAGCCATTAGCTCTGCTTTTTTGACTTCTCTTTTCTTGTATTCCACAACTTGTAGCGGATCAACCAAAAGAGGGTATTCAGATTCTTCTTTGATTGATAAATTTGTCACACGAAGAGAGGTAAAGACATCAATCAAAACACCAAAAACACGTTGGCGATTATCACCCAAAATCGCATGGAAAACAGACTTAGACTCACAAATTTCCAAGACGTTATCAATCCCACGAACCCAAGTACCAACAATATCCAAAGAGTGATTCATCAATCTGAATGACGCTTCATCATACCAGAAAGTTGACTTAATCAACTTTTCTTGCTTAGAAAGCGCATCCACTGCTGCCAAAATTTCACCTAACTCTGATTGCACAACATTTGGCGAAAAAGAAGCCCCCAATAATGATGGGGTCTTCTCAACCAAAACAATCTCATCTCTGAAAAGTGTTAGGTAATGAATGCTGACAAGTAATTTTTGAATTAATAAACGATGTCCATTTGAGTTCATATCTTTCTTCACTACCATCACACTCACCTTACAATTTATATTACATTTTTATTACAATCTTTTACTATTAATATATCATATAATAAGCAAAAGGACAACGAAAAAAAGATAAGAAGCCTGAAAATAAAAAGAAAAACCGAACGATATATTTAAACCAAAAAAGAAACCGAGTCATAACTCAGTTTCTTCTATTTATCAAGATTATTTTTTAACGTCTTGTTTGTAAAATTCTTGCAAAGCTTCTTGCCATGTTGGGATTACAAAGCCTGTAGCTTTTGCTTTTTTAAGACTCATTGTTGAGTTAAGTGGACGTTTTGCTTTTGCTGGGAATTGGCTTGAATCAACTGGTTTAACGACAACATCAGTATCTTTCAAGATTTCAACCGCGAAGTCATACCAAGTTGTATCTTCATCAGCATCATTTGACAAGTGGTAGTAACCAAATTCTTTTTGGTTTTCTGTCAAGTAAGTCATGAATTCTGCCAACGTACGAGTCCAAGTTGGACGACCGTGTTGGTCATTAACAACTGTCAATGTGTCATGAGTTTTGGCAAGGTTTTGCATTGTGAAGACAAAGTTTTTACCGTAGTTACCAAATACCCAAGCAGTACGGATGATGTAGAAGTTTTTAGCGTATTTTTCAACTGCTTCTTCACCCAAACGTTTTGTGCGACCATATTCAGTTTGAGGATCTGGAGTATCATCAACTTCCCATTCTTGACCAACTGGTTTTTTACCATCAAAAACATAGTCAGTTGAAATGTAAACAAGAGTTGCACCATATTTTGCTGCAGCTTTAGCTACGATTTCAGTACCTGTCACATTGATTGCATAATCAAGTTCTTTACCTTCATCTTCAGCCGCATCAACCGCAGTGTATGCCGCACAGTGGTAAACAAGTGTTGGTTTTACTTGTGCAAATACTTCATCAACTTTTTCAGCATTAGTGATGTCCATTTCTGCAACGTCAACCGCTACATACTCCTCACCACGTTCATCCAAAAGATAACGTAATTCTGTTCCTAATTGCCCATTGGCACCTGTAACTAAAATCATTTTAGCACTCCTCGTTTTTTTAATATCTAAAGGCCTGTAAACCTTTTAAATCATTCCCTACTATTTTACACTATTTTTACAGAAAAAGCAGTAAAGAGCGGTATTTATTAGAAATAATTCTAAAATTTTAACAAAGCTCCTTGCCACTTCTACACTTCACTATAAAAAAGCTCTATGATTTCTGTAGTGGGTAAATCCCCACTAAGAAGCTATGGAGCTTTTTGAGTATACAAAAAGTCCCATATGACTTAAAATTTAAAGCGACCAAACAATAAATAGAAAGAATCATATGAGACAACTCTATAATACTACAGAATTAATCGGAATTAAAGATAAAATATCACTTTAACTAAAGTTTTTCAATGTGAAACTCATATTGAAATAGCTGCTACGCTTGATTATACACCACTTAAGTGTTGCCATTGCCAAGGGAAACAAATCAAATACGACTTTCAAAAGCCTTCTAAAATTCCTTTTATTGAGATTGGCGGACTTCCCAGTCTTATTCGTTTGAAAAAGAGAAGATTTCAATGCAAAGACTGTCGTAAAGTGACTGTTTCTGAAACATCTCTTGTTCAGAAGAACTGTCAGATCTCTGAATTAGTGAGACAGAAAACAGCTCAACTCTTACTTAATCGAGAAGCTTTGACACACATCGCTGAAAGGCTTGCCATCTCGACCTCAACTGTATATCGTAAGCTTAAACAATTTCAATTCAAGGACAACTATTCAACCTTACCTGAAGTACTGTCTTGGGATGAATTCTCTTATCAAAAAGAAAAACTAGCTTTTATTGCTCAAGACTATAACACGAAGAAAATCATCACTATCCTTGATAACAGACGATAAACAACCATTCGCAATTACTTTTTCAAATACTCAAAAGAAGCTTGGGAAAAGGTAAAAATCATTACTATGGATATGTCTGGTAATTACATCCCTTTAATCATGTTGCTTCGCTCTCCAGTTTCTAGGCTCAGGCTGAAACAGTCTATTCCTAGACTGTTTCACTCCCAAATGCTAAAATTGTTCTTGACCGTTTTCATATTGTCCAACATATGAGCAGAGCGCTAAAACAGATACGTATTCAAATTTTGAGAAGAAATCTCTTGAATACCGTGGCCTAAAATATTATTGGGAACTCATTCAAAAGGATAGTCGAAAACTATCACCTAACGACTTGTATTCGAGGACTTTCAGGGAAACAATAACACCTAAAGAGTGTTTAGACAAGATTTTTAAATACGTTCCCCAACTTGAAAAATACTACACCCTTTATCAATTACTTCTTTTTCACTTACAAGAACAGCATACCGAACAATTTTTGGGATTAATTCAGGAAGCTTTACCTCAACTCAATCACTCACTTAAAACAGCACTAACAACTTTTATTCGGTATAAGAAATACATTACCAATGCCATTGAACTTCCCTATTCTAACGCTAAAACTTGAAGCGACCAATAAACTTATCAAAGATATTAAACGTAATGCTTTTGGTTATAGGAACTTTGACAACTTTAAAAAACGCATTTTCCTCGCTTTGAATATCAAAAAAGCGAGAACAACAATTGTTCTCGCTAGAGCTTAACTTTGTCTCCCACTACAGTTGACAAAGAGCCAGTTAAACTAATCGATAGTAGTATATCTAACTATACTGTTGTTATTGAATGCTTACTAATATCTTTTCCATTGTAGTAAATCAAATATAATAATAAAGGAACGTAATAATTATTGAAATATCCTCTAATCAAAAAACCTTGTATAAATAATATAACTAACAAGATAAAAAATAAAAGAATTTCCTTATTCCAAAATTTTTTAAACCTTATATAATGTCCAAATAAATATGTATGAAAACCATAGTACAATATAATACCTAAGATACCTAAATCAGCAAGAATATCAAGATAATCATTATCAACAATTGGAGCGCTTTGGCCATGAATAAAACGACAAACAAATTCGATTGCACCAATTCCCAAACCTAAAATTCTATTTTGTTCAAACAATCCCATTGAGATATCAAACTGATTCATCCTCCCAACATAACTTGAATCTGAAGCATCTCCTTCAAAAGATAGAATTAACTCTTTCATTGAATTTCCGAATATACCACTTTTGAATGAGTAGTAAATAATAATTAAAATTGCAATTGAAATAATTACTCTAGCTAAAGTCTTTAAGACATTTTTTGAGCTAAGAATTAAGTATAAAATAATAACTATCCCTATGTAAATCAATGACTTTCTTGATTGAGAGATTATTATAAGCAGTAAATCAAGAAGATACAAAACACTATAAAAAGCTGATTTTCGAACTGTCGATTGATATATCAGGATAAATAGGAACGAATAAGCTGCATATAAACCAATATTATTATAATTCTGATTAATCGCACTATCCCTTAAATTAAAAATATTTGGTACATCAGAAAAAATCAAACAATAAACATAATAAATCAGTGGTAAAAATATAATCATCTTATAGACGAAGATTAAATCACTTTGCTTTTTAGCTAAGAAAGTCGGGAATGAAAGGGAGCAAATCGTTGTATAAACAACCGTTAATGCAGCCTGCATTGCAAAGTCATTATACTCTGCCCATGTAACTGATAGTAGCACAAAAATCGTATACATAACTAACCAGATTGAATATAAATTAAAAAAACTCTTATAATTTAGAAAAAGATTTATAGCAACTAAAATTGCAAAAAATATTTTACCAACCGTTGAAAAAACAGTACCATTATCTAATATTAAAAAACAT